>DQYP01000045.1 GCA_011043375.1 Thermotogaceae bacterium
TAGCAGATGAATATTATTGAAGTCTTTGAAAATCTAAGAAGTAATAGTAATTAGGAATAAGATCCCTCACATTCATTCGGGGTAACATTTTTTGTTTTTGTCGTTTCGGTGGTATTTTTTTGTTTTCGTCATTCCAATGACACTTTTCTTGTTTTTATCACCCTGGGGGATATTTCTCTTGTTTTTCGTCATTCCGAGGAACAATAGTGACGAGGAATCTTATTCCAAATAAGTTTTTTCATATCAATACTCTTAGTTAACATAATCAACAGATAAGGGGGAATAAAAAGATGAAACCTCGAATATTGAACCAAAAATTAAATCTCGCTTTGCTACCAACTCCAATCAAGAAATTAGAAAAACTGAGTGAGGAATATGGTTTCGACTTGTACGTTAAAGAAGATGATATGACACACTTTTTGGCAAGTGGAAATAAGATAAGAAAACTCGAGTATCTACTCAAGAATGCCAAGGACGAAGGGGCCGACATAACTTTCACCTGTGGAGGTGTACAATCCAATCACTGCAGGGCAACCGCTGTTCTCTCGAAGATGCTTGGTATGCAACCTGTACTGTTCCTGAGAGGAACGGAACCTGATGTTTTCAATGGCAACCTCCTGGTAGACAAACTCATAGGCTCGGAAATCGTTTACGTTACTCCGGAACAGTATCAAAATATTGATGAGATATTTCAGGAATACAAGGAGAAATATGAGGCAAAAGGGAAGAAAGTTTATGTGATCCCAGAAGGTGGTTCAAACTCCATCGGAGCTCTGGGATATATGAATGCGGTTTTTGAGATGAACGAACAGACGGATTTAGATGAAATTGATGCCATTTGTTGCGCTCTTGGAAGTGGTGGTACCGTTGCAGGATTAGTTGCGGGCTTGGTCCTTTTGGATAAAAAATGTGGTGTCGTGGGCTTCAATGTAACAAAAACCGATCGTGAAAAATTCTTAGACAAGGTGTTCTATCTTTTGAATGGCATGAAGAATTTCGAGATAGACTTAAAGGTTGAAAATGCCAAAGTGGAAGTGATCGATGATTTCTCAGGGCCAGCCTATGCCGTACCTACAGAGGAGGATCTAAAACTGATAAAACATGTTGCAGAAACGGAAACAATGATTTTGGATCCAGTCTATACCTCGAAAGCACTCAGAGGTACTATAGAAACATTCAAGAACACTGGTAAGAAAGTTCTTTTCATCCATACAGGAGGAACATTTGGACTTTTTGCCCAAGCCGAGGGAATGACTGATGTAATAAAAAGTTATTGATATAATGGAGTAATCCTTATTCAACATACAAGAGGTGAAGAAAAATGAGTATTTATAGAAAAGAAATGCTTGAATCTGAGATGTTGAAACTGTTATCAGAAGCTGTTTCTGAGATGAAAGATCCGAGAGTGAAGAAGGAAAGAATAAGTTTCACGAGGGTACTCCTCTCAAACGACAAAAGATACGCGGATGTCTTTGTGAGTATTTTGGGAAGTGACACGGATATAGAGGAAACACTTGAAATACTCGAAAAGGCTAAAGGATTCTTCAAAAGTTACATAGGTAAGAACATAAGAATATACACGATCCCGGAGATACGTTTCAAAAAAGACAGAGGGATAGAACAGAGCATAAAAATCCAACAGATACTTGAAAAAATCAATAAAGAGAAGAAAGGAGCGGATGAAAGCGAAAAAGAAGGAGATTGACACTAAAGTATCCGGTATATTACTCGTTAATAAGCCTGTAGGTCCAACCTCACACGACATAGTGGATTATATAAGAAAGAGATTCAAATTCAAAAAAGTTGGGCATGCTGGGACCCTTGATCCTTTTGCTGAAGGTTTGCTTGTGATAGGTATAAACAAGGGAACAAGGATCTTGGAATTTTTTAAGGACGATACCAAAGTTTACACCGCAAAAGCAAAATTAGGTCTTATAACTGAAACCTTTGATATAACCGGGGAAGTAAGAGAAGAAAACGAATGTAATGCAACCGAAAAGAAGATTATCGCAGTTTTTGAATCCTTTGTGGGAAAATATAAGCAGGTCCCTCCTGCATACTCGGCGAGGAAATACAAAGGCAAGAAACTATATGAACTGGCAAGACAAGGTGTTATAATAAGGCTTCCACCCAAATTAGTTGAAATAAAGTGGCTGAAAGTAGAACACGTGGATATATCGAAAAAAATCGTCCGTTTCTCCACAGAAGTCTCCTCTGGAACCTACATAAGATCTTTAGCCATGGATGTTGGATATAAATTGGGATGTGGTGCTACTCTGATAGAGTTAAAAAGAATAAAATCTGGAAGATTCAAGATAGAAAATGCGATCAGATTGGAAAATGCTTCAGACGAAGAAGTGCTCGATAATATAATTCCAATACGAAAAGTTCTGGATTTTCTCCCAGGGATAGTTATCAAAGAAGATTACGTAAAGAATGTTATGAATGGTGCTCAGATTTACTCGACAAATGTTGAAAAATTGATGGGAAATTTTGGAAAAGGAGAACGGATCAGAATAATCAACAAAAACGGTGATTTAATAGCAATCGCAATATCCGAGAGAACAAAGAATTTCATAAACACATTGATGAAAAGGGGAATCAAAGATAGAGTGGCAAAACTGTATAAAGTCTTAGGTGACGTGGGTGATATAAGTTGAAAAAGAAAGGTTCTATAGTGACAATAGGTGTCTTTGACGGCGTCCATTTGGGTCACAGAGTCATCATCCGAAAGGCTATAGAAGAGGCCAAACGGTATGGATTGACTGTTCACATCCTTTCCATAATTTACCCGTTCGATTATTACAGAGAAAACTTCAGAGGGTTGATAATCACTCCCAGTGAAAGACTCGAAAAATTGGAAGATTTGGGAATAGATCTCATAACTTTCCTTGACCTTGTGGAAATAAAGGATATGCATCCGGAAGATTTCGTCAAAAATATATTGTTGAAACTCGTGCAAGCTGTAAAGGTTATCGTTGGACATGACTTCAAATTTGGAAAAGACAAAAAAGGGGATATAAATTTCCTGAGATTTTTGGGAAACAAACATGGTTTTTCCGTTCGTGAAATTCCACCGATATATCACAAAAACGTCAGGATAAGTAGCACTCTGATAAGAGAATTAATCAGTTGTGGAAGAGTGGAAGAGGCCCGAGAGCTTCTTGGAGAACCTTATTTTATCAGTGGAGTGGTTATAGAAGGTAGGAAATTCGGTAGGAAACTCGGATTTCCTACCATAAACATAAAAAGGCCACAGGAAAGACTCGTTGTACCCAAAAACGGAGTTTACATAGTTCGAGTGAAAATAAGCGATGGTTACTTTCCTGGGGTCATGAATATCGGTATGACCCCAACCATTTCGGATGATTACAGGCTGAAATATGAGATACATCTATTAGACTTCAATGGAGATCTATATAACAAAAAAGTCACAGTGCAGCTATTGAAATTTTTGAGAGAGGAGGAAAAGTTTAGAAGCATTGATGAGCTGAAGGAAAAGATAAAGGAAGATGTCGATAAAGCGAGAGAATATTTTCTTTTGAACGGCAACAATGTTGGGGAGGTTCAGGAAATTGAGGTACAAACTGATAGCGATAGATCTCGATGGTACATTGTTGAACGATGAGAAACAAATTTCAGATGCGAATGAGAGAGCAATAGAAGAAGCTCTAAACGCTGGCTATAAAGTAACAATATGCACTGGGAGATCACTTCAAGCGGCAAGGGATTATCTCCATAAAATTCCAAAAGATATCCCAGTCATCTTGCAAAATGGTGCTTTGATAGTTAGAAATCATGGAAAAGAAATTTTAATCCAAAAAAAGCTATCGAAAGATTTGGTTTTAGAAATAGTTCGTGATCTTATGAACGATTTTGATCTACTTTTATTCAGAAGTTTTTTTGAAATCCCTGATATCTTTTTTGAAAGAATATCTCCTGACAATCCGTTTGGTCAATATTTTAAAAACAACATCTGGAGAATGAAAAAGGTTGAAAACCTTGAAGAATTTGTGGATGATGAAGTGATAGAAGTGACTATCATGGGCGAAAAAGAAATAGTAGAAAAGTTTTTGGAATTTAAGAGTTATATTCGAAAAGTTTCAAAAATAATAAGTTCTATCGTTAATAATTGGGTCTTCTGCGAATTGTTCAACAAAGATGTTTCAAAAGATAAAGCCATTGAGTTCGTTGCAGGTTATTATGGTATAGATTTATCAGAAATTGTTTTCATAGGAGATAATTACAATGATCTTGAGGTTATGAAAGCGGTTGGAATGCCAATAGCAATGGAAAACGCTCCAGAGGATGTGAAGAAGCATGTACAACTCATTGTTCCAAGTAATGAAGAAAATGGTGTGGCAATCGCTTTAAAGAAAATAATCAAAGGTGAGGTGTGAAACGTGAATGTACCTCTTTCATCACCTGAAATAACACAGGAAGATATAAAGGAAGTTATGGATGTTTTGAAGAGTGGAAGGTTGAGCATAGGGCCGAGAATAGAAGAATTTGAAAGGTTAATCGCTAAATATGTAGGGGTTAAATATGCAATTGGAGTCAACAGTGGAACTAGTGCACTACATTTGATTCTAAGATCTCTGGAAATTGGAGAAGGTGATCTGGTCATAACAACCCCTTTCAGTTTTGTTGCTTCCTCTAATGTTATGCTTTTTGAAAAGGCGTTGCCAATTTTTGCCGATATCGATCCCAACACTTTGAATCTATCCCCAAAAGCCGTCAATGAAGTTATCGAAAATCTGAGAAAGGGTAAAATGAGTGCCGGAAAAATCAATGTAGATCCTTCAAAATTGAGAGCAATCTTGGTGGTTGATGTTTTTGGTCAACCAGCAGATTGGGATGAATTTGAAAAAATAGCTGAAGAAAATGGATTGGAATTGATAGAGGATTCGTGCGAAGCAATTGGAGCTGAATACAAAGGTAGAAAGGTAGGAACTTTTGGTAGTGCAGGAGCTTTTGCCTTTTATCCCAATAAGCAGATCACCACAGGAGAAGGTGGTGTTATTGTAACCAATGATGAAAAAATTCATATTCTCTCAAGAAGTATGAGAAATCAAGGTAGAGGAGAAGGCGATGAGTGGCTAACACATTCAAGGTTGGGTTACAATTACCGGTTGGATGAGATGTCTGCCGCACTCGGAGTGTCACAATTGAGAAGACTCGATGCCATTCTTAGAAAAAGAGAAAAAGTTGCCCAGATTTACAACGAATTGTTGAGCAATGTTAAAGGCATTGAAACTCCTTACATATCTCCAGCAACCACAAAGATGAGTTGGTTCGTGTACGTTGTGAAGCTCGATAAAAACATCGATAGAGATAAGGTCATGGAATACCTGAAAGAGAATGGTATTCAAACTCGTCCATATTTTCTTGCAATACACCTTCAAAAATTTTATAGGGAAACTTTTGGATATTCAGAAGGCTATTTTCCTGTAACCGAGGATGTTTCAAAAAGAACGCTCGCTTTACCATTTTTCAACAACATAAGCCGTGAAGCACAGGAATATGTAGTCGAAAAACTCAAAGAAGCTATAGAGAAGTTTTGTAGATAATGAGGGGGAAAATGGAAGTGACATTATCCCCAAAAGTGAGGAATCTATTCACATCGATTCTACTGACCTTACTATCAGCTTTTCTAACATCTATGGCAATGCCTGGTTTTTTGACCGATATCTTCATATGGTTCTCACTCGCTTTTTTGTTCAAAGCCTTGGATGACCAAAGAATCCTTGGCAAGGTATTACTTTCGTATCTTTTTGGAAACATCTTTCTCGCAATAACCTTCTTTTGGCAATTACCCACGTTAGTCGAGGAATTACCGAGTGTTACGAACAACTTTTCAAGTTGGGTTGGACTAATAGCATTCATCTTAGAAGTTACGATAATTGGTGCTCCTTTATATGCGTTATTTGGTTTGTTGTATGCTGTTTTGAAGAAATTTTTTGAAGGCAATAAACTTCATTATGCTCTCTTCACAGCTTCATTGTATACCATAATCGAATACCTACGAGGTCTCGGTCCTCTTGGATTCACCGGTGGAAGACTATCCGACGCCCTATACAAGGAAACAGGCCTTCTGCAAATCACGTCTTTCACAGGAACTCTTGGTCTTGTGTTTTTAATAGTCTTTGTTAACGCTTTGATCTACAAACTCCATTCTGAAAAACAACAAAATAGCTTCTTGAAAACGATCGCAATCATTGGAGTGTTTTACATCCTCAACTCACTGATATTCACATTTTTGGTTCCAATCGAAGGGAATGAAAAATCACAAAAGCCTTTCAAGATAATGGCACTTCAGACGAATGTTTCACAGGAGGAAAAATACTTCAACGACTTCAACAAATTGGCTGACAGATTGCTCGCTTTGGCTGATTCTGCAAAAGAATCGAACGAAAAGGTAGATTTGTATGTTTTTCCAGAAGCGGCATTTATAATCGATGTTGAGGATGTACCAACGTTGAAAAAGAAAATAGAAGATTTCGTTGACAACCTAAAGATACCAATGCTCGTAGGTTATCCAGTCATAGGTGAAAAGAAGTATAATCAAGTTCGCCTTGTGAAACCAGGAGAGGGATTCACAGGTGAGTTCTATGCGAAGATAAAATTGACGCCTTTTGCCGAGATACTTCCTTTTCCAAAAATATTTGGTCATTTCTCATTTCTGAAGCTCATTGATTATTATAATCCAGGACCAGAATTTCACGTATTTGAGTTAAAAAAACGAAAATTTTCCGTCGAGATATGTTTTGAATCCTTTTTTCCGCATATTAGTAGGAAACTTGTGAAAAATGGAGCAAAATTTTTGATAGTTGTTACCAACGATGGTTGGTTTAAACAAAAAACAGCGTTGATTCAACACTTTTCAGAGAGTATTTTCAGAGCCGTGGAAAATCGGAGATATGTTTTGCAAATCTCCAACACTGGAATAACAGGATTAATAGATCCGTATGGTAGAATCATTAAGAGCCTTCCTATAAAAAAAGAATGTTTTTCTGTTTTTGAGGTATATGAAAACAGAGAAGTTACATTTTATAATAAATATGGTGATTGGTTCGTGATATTAACCCTTATGATCTTAATTTTTATCCCATGCATCAGGAGGTGGATATCTCGATGACAAACTGTGTTAACCGTGAAAATAATCTAAAAAATTGTAACTGTTCTTATCCAGGATGTCCAAGAAAGGGTATATGTTGTGAGTGCTTGAGTTACCATCGATCAAGAGGAGAGCTACCTGCATGTTATTTTTCTAACGATGCAGAAAGAACCTACGATAGATCCATTTCTCATTTCAAAAGTCTAAATTGACAAGGAGGGAAGGACGCTTTTTTCTATCTTAAGGAAGATGGAATGTTTTGCGCCAATACGTGATGAGAATAGAAAATCTTGTGATAGATAAGCTCGTGTACGGTGGATACGGTTTAACTTATTCATCCGATGGAGAAGTTATATTCGTAAAAGATGCTTACCCTGGTGAACTTGTGAACGTCAAAATAGTTGAAAAGAGAAGAGGATATTCTTTTGCAGTTGTAAGTGAATATCTTGTCAGATCGGAAGAGAGGGTAACTCCTCAGTGTCGTTATTTTAAGCATTGTGGTGGTTGTCAATGGATGGATTTGAAATACGAAAGTCAACTGAAGGCAAAAAAGCAGATAGTAGAAGAGCAACTAAAAAGACTTGCAAAATTACAAATTCCTGTTGAAGATACTGTGGCCAGTGATGAGATTTTCAGATATAGAAATAAAGCCGAATATGAAATAGTAAACAATCCAAAACAGAGCGATATAAAGTTTGGCTACCATTCGATCGAATCTGAGAAAGTCATATACATCGATGATTGCAACATCGTTCCAAAGGAATTTTCATATTTGAAATCAATGGTGGAAAAGATGATCAACAGTCTTGGGATAAAGCGAAGAGTTTTCACGCATCTCGTCATAAGGAAAACCAGAAAAAGCGATCACGTTGTAATACTCGTGACCAAAATCCCAATGATACCTTTAGAGAAGGATTTTATCAAGCTCTTCAAAAGAAAATTGCCTGGTGTTGGATTAATGCATGTTGAAAACAGAAATTCCAAATTCGCATTGAACGGCAAGTTGAACATTTTGATAGGCGAGCCCATAATGTATGAAGAAATTGATTGGTTCACCTATCAGATACCCGTTACCTCATTTTTTCAAGTCAATATCTCCATTTTGGAGAAAATGTTACACGTTCTAAAGAATCAACTTGATTTCAACAAATCCGAGAGAGTGCTTGATCTTTTCTGTGGTGTTGGCACATTTGGTATATATTTTTCACCCTTAGTTAGGGAAGTCATCGGAATTGAAAGCGATAGAAGAGCCGTAAAAGCAGCAAGAGCGAATACTGGAATTAACAACATAAAGAATTCTTACTTTCTAAATGGAGATGTCATCGATTTTCTAAAAAAGCGCGTTGAAAAGAAGGAGAAGTTTGAAAAAGTGATCTTGGATCCACCAAGATCTGGAATAGGAAAAGAAGGTATGAAACTTTTAAAGAAACTCGAACCCCAAAAAATAGCTTATATATCCTGTAATCCATCCACACTGGCGAGAGATTTAACCTATCTATTGGATGATGGAAATTACTCGGTAGAAAGTGTTATCCCATTCGATATGTTTCCACATACTTATCATGTTGAGACAATTTGCATAATATCGAATACAACAGAGAAAAACAAGGGGAGTAGAGAATGATATACTTTGTTGCATTCACTATCCTATTTGCAGTTTTAGGTTTTCTTTATTTGAACGTGAATATCATTTCTCTGATTTTGATACTGGCGATGATTCCTTTCGTCATTTACTTCTCTCGTGAGGATTCCAAAGAGCTCAATACAATATTTTTGAATCAATCTTTTGCTTACATCCTTGCATTTTTTATGAGCTTAAAATGGAAAGAATTTGATAGAGTCAACCTGTATATATATTTTCTATCACTCTCAAGTTATTTGAGAATTGTATATCTATTCTCAAGGAAGAAACTCTTTAAATTCTTTTTTTGGTTTCCGATAGGCTATGTTGTGGGAGATATTTTTTATTTGAAATTCAATAATCCTTATCTGTTTTTTCTCGGATTTCTATTAGTTATCCTGATAGGAATCAGGGACCAAAAACTCGGAAGGAGTAGATAAAATGAGATGGCTCACTGGTAGTGCTGCGAGAAAACCCGTCGCGGTCTTTATGCTACTTTTGGCCTTGTTGGTACTCGGATACATAGCAATCATAAATTTAAAGCTCGATCTTTTACCAAATCTAAATGTTCCCTATGCTGTTGTAGCTACACTATATCCCGGTGCTGGTGCAGAGGAAGTGGAACTTCTCGTAACTGACCCTATTGAAAATGCGATAAAGATGGTCAGTGGTGTTAAGAAGATAACCTCAACATCTTCCGATAATTTTTCCATGATATTTGTGGAGTTTGAATGGGGAACACAATTGAACACTGCCGTTTCAAGAATTAGAATGATGATAGACACAATAAGTTCACAACTTCCGACCGGTGTTAAACCCATGATTGTGGAATTCAATCCATCGCTTTTGCCTGTTTATGTTTTCGGTGTGAGTGGAAAAGGTGATTTAAGGACACTAATGGAAGATGCTCGAACCGCTGTTTCAAGAGCCTCTGGAGTGGCAAATGTCGATATACTTGGAATGCCCCAGGAGATTTTAAATATCTATCTGTCACCGGGAAAAATCCAAGAATATGGATTAGAGCCATCTTTGATTCCCACCATAATTGGTGGAAATGTGAAGTATCCAATGGGAATGGTGACTGAAAACGGAGATGTTTATTCTTTAAGTGTTGACACCAAATATAAAAGCTTGAAAGAACTGGAAAATACGATAATTGGTTTCAAAGATATGAAAAAAGTGCTATCAGGATTTTCACTACTGGGTAATATGGGAAATTCACAGAAATCTCAAGGATCGAATCGTGCAAATACGCCCTTCAGTAATTTACTGGGATCTTCTATCTTGAGGATGCCGTTGATTCCTATAAAATTAAATCAAGTGGCTAACGTGAAGATAGAAAAGAAAGAAACCCGAGGAATCATAAAAGTTAACGGCAAAGACACTGCGGTTTTAGTAGTTCAAAAACGTGGTGGCGCTAATACAGTGGAAGTGGTTAGAAATATAAAAAAAGCACTGAAGGAATGGCAAAAAAGTAAAAAGGATATTAGAGTAGTAGAAATAATGGATCAATCTTTGTTCACCGTTAGATCAATTAAGTCTCTCCTTCAAAACCTGATAATCGGTGCCATAGTTGCGACGATAGTGATGTATCTATTTCTCAGAAGTATAGGAGCAACTTTGATAATAGCCTTCTCAATGCCGCTTTCTATAACCATAGCACTTGTTTTCATGTATTTCAGTAAAATGGGCCTTGATCTAATGACCTTAGGTGGATTAACAATGGCGATTGGTATGCTTGTTGATAACAGTATTGTTGTTTTAGAGAGTATATTCAGGTATTTAGAAAGAAAAAGAACACCAATAGAAGCGGCTGAAATTGGAGCCGCAGAGGTTGGAGGAGCTATATTCGCCTCAACTGCAACTACAATAGCGATATTCGTTCCTTTAGCCTTTACCGGTGGTTTCATAGCGGAAATATTCAAATTCTTCGCATTATCACTGAGCTATGCGCTATTCGCCAGTTTGTTAGTTGCTTTGGTCATGATACCGGCTGCTTCAACGACTTTCATTGTAAGAACACCAAAAGACAAGAAAAAGGGATTCAGGCTGGCAAAAAGATACCGAGTCATGCTCAGGGGATTCTTAAAAAGAAAAAAGTTGTACTCAGTGATAGTGATCATTATCTTTATAATCTCAATCCTGCTTTTCTTGCAGAAGGGTTTGATATTCCTACCAAATATGGATACCGGTATTGTGAATTTGACATTGAAGCTTCCACCACAATCCTCATATTTAAAAACTGCAAAATGTGTTTCGGAAATAGAGGATATTCTTTTGTCAAAACGTGAGGAGTTAAAAATAGATAAGATATATTCCAACATTGGACAGGGTGAAGGAATATTACAATTGTTAACCCAAAGTGGTGAAAATTCCGCCAATATCCAAATAGCGTTGAAACCAAAACGTGAAAGAAATATAACTGCTCAACAGGTAGTGGAAAGAATGAGAAAAGATATTGAAAAGATAGCCAAAAAATACAACGCTTCCATGACTCTCTCAGTAAATTCCTTGGAGCTTGAATCTATTTTTGGAAGCCCAATTCAAGTAGTTTTGGTTGGGAAAGATTTGAACAAACTCGAGGAAATAGCCAAAGAAGTCAAAAAAATCGTGGAAGATACTCCAGGAACGGTAGATATAACCACAAGCTTTGATGATAAAAAATATTCTTATGTGATAGATATAGACAGGAATTTATCACTAATGAGTGGAATTATTCCTTTACAAGCCGTTGGACAACTCCAACCTTATTTAACCGGTCAAGAGATAGGTGATTTTGTGATTGATGAGAAACCTTTGAAAGCCTATCTTAGGATAGAAAACACCGAAAATTTGAGTCTGGATGATCTGAAAAAGATAAAATTAGAATCTCTCTTAGGTACACAAGTATATCTCGGCGCAATATCCAAAATAAAGAAAGAAACAATCGCATCGAGTATCCCACATGAGAATGGAAACAGGGTGGCGTATGTGAATGCTTCTGCTTTGAACAGACCTTTGAGTGAGGTAACCAAAGAAATAGCTAAAAAGCTTGAAAATATCAAATTCCCAATGGGTTACAGCTATTACTTTGGAGGTCAGCAACAGTTGTTAACAGAAACTCTCAACAGATTCATATTCGCCTTGATTGTGGGAATTATACTCATGTACATGCTGATAGCAGCACAATTTGAGTCGCTTATTCAACCCCTTGTCATTTTTTCAACCATCCCAATGAGCTTAATAGGTGTCACTTTCGTCGTCTACGTTTTGAACATGCCAATAAGTGTGCCAACCCTGCTCGGTGCAATGACACTGATAGGAGTGATTGTCAACAACAGCATAGTGATGATAACAAGGATAAATCAACTCAGAGATAGCGGAATGGAAAAATCCAAAGCGATTGTAGAAGGCGCTGTCACGAGATTGAGACCAATCTTGATGACGACTTTAACAACGGTAATAGCATTGATTCCAACCGCTTTTTCAAAAGCTGAAGGTGCAAATCTTGATAAACCAATAGCATGGACGATAATCGGTGGGATGCTGATTGGACTGTTCTTCACTTTATTTTTCATACCGTCTTTGTACGACTTTTTCGATAGATTCTCTAGGAGGTTCAAAAAGCTTGAAAAGTGATAAAAGCAGAATTGAATTCATAGAAGCAAAGTTAAAAATCGACAATTATCAACTCGACATCATAGAAGGTAACTTACTAAACAGAAACTTCAACAGGTATTCAGTTGAATTAAAAGAATCCGATGAGAGTTTCATAACCTTTTATTTCACCGATACTCAAGAGATGAAAGATCTACTCGAAGAACTGAAAGGATTCATCAAAATAGATTTGAATATGAATGACTCATACAAAACAATAACTGAGGCAAATTGGATGAACTCATTCACCAAAAATTTTAAGCCGTTTGAAATGATAGAAGGTGTATGGATTTTACCCTTAAAAGATGTAGAGGAAAATAGTAAAGATCTAAAAATCAAGAATGGAGGTATAGTGATAAAACTTGTTCCGGGTGCTGCTTTTGGCACAGGCCTACACGAAACAACGAAAATAGCAGCGAAATTACTCAAAAAACATATTTTTCCTCGGGCCAATGTTTTGGATATCGGATGTGGAAGTGGTATTCTATCTGCTATTGCAGCAAAAATTGGGGCAGGAAAAGTTGTGGCAGTAGACAATGATCCTATCGCAATAAAAAAAGCATGTGAAACTTTCGAGATAAATCATTTGAAGATAAATACGATCATATCCGATCTTTTCAAAGAAGTTTATGGTGAGTATGATCTTATCGTTTCGAACATACTGTTCGAAGTTCTGGTAAATGTATTGAAAGATGCAAAACGCTTTTTAAAACAGAAGGGGAAGTTAATACTCTCCGGGATCATTACAAAAAAGATTGACGAATTTTTGAAGATCGCTGTGTATAATAAATATGAGTTGGTAGAGGAGCTTCAAATGGGAGATTGGTATGGTTGTGTATTAGAGAATATCAGGAAGGAGGGAAAGGATCATGAGAAAATTTAATCTGCTTTTTCTGATTTTTGTCATATTCAGTACCTTGATCCTTGCTACAACTGTTGAATTAACAATTTTGGATCTGAACGATACCCATGGTCATGCTTGGTCCTTCAATGAATGGCATAATCCATCCATAGGTGGCTTTGCAGCAATAGCCACATTGGTGGATGAAATACGAAAGGAAGTAACGGAAAAAGGTGGGCACGTGCTATTTTTGCACGCAGGAGATTTAAATACAGGCGTACCAGAATCCGACCTACTGGGTGCAGAACCAGATATTGTTGCTCTAAACATGATGGGACTGGATGCCATGGTAATAGGAAACCACGAGTTCGATAACCCGATAGAGGTTCTTCTTGAACAAATGGCCAAAGCGGACTTCCAGTTTATAAGTGCTAACATAGTATTCTCAGATAATGGTATGCCGGTATTTCAACCTTATGTGATAAAGGATCTCGGTGGTTTCAAGGTGGCGATACTTGGACTAACAACCAAGACGACAGAGATCATAGGGAATCCAAAGTACATACAGGGTTTTGACTTTCTCGATCCGATAGCAGTTGCAAAATTTTATGTGCCAATTTTACGTGAAAAAGCGGACTTTGTGATTGCACTCACCCACTTGGGAATAGATCAAAACGATAAAGCGAATGATCCATATGGTGGAAGTGTAAGTCTCGCAAAATCGGTCGATGGTATAGACGTTATTGTTGATGGTCACAGTCATACCCTGCTCCAAAAACCTTTGGTAGTCAACAACACCCTGATAATTCAAGCAGGAGATTGGGGGAAATACCTTGGAAGACTTGATTTAATGATTGAAGATGGTAAAATCCGTTACGCAGAATTTAACCCACTTCCAATAAACCTCAAAAAATATCTTGGAAAGGACGAAAATGGAGAAGCCAAATATAAATTCGTTTGGAGAGAAATACCGGAAAAACCAGAGATAAAAGAGGTCCTCGACAAATATAAAGAAAAGGGTTTGGAAAAACTCAACGAACCCATTGGAGAAACCAAAGTATTTTTCAACAACGAATATGTTAGAGCGAAAGACAATATACTCGCTCACCTGATAACAGACGCAGTCAAATGGAAAACAGGTGTGGATGTGGTTTTACAAAATGGTGGAGGAATAAGAGCTGCTATAAAACCAGGTATTATAACTTACAGAGACATACTCACTGTTTTACCATTCGGCAACACCGTTGTTATTCTCAATATGACAGGAGAACAACTTCTCAAAGTTCTCGACTATGCAGCAAAGATTCCAGATGGGAAAGGCGCAAAGCTTCAAGTTGCAGGCCTCAGTTGGATTGAAAAAGAAAATGGAATTGTAAGTGATGTTAAAGTGAATGGTGAACCCATCGATCCAAAAAAGGTCTATAAGGTTGCAACAAACGACTACATGGCGAATGGTGGAGATGGATACACTATGCTGAAGGAAATATCTGACAAATACGATACAGGTTATGTTCTTGCAGATGTAGTTAAGGAATATATACAGCATCTTGGAACGATAGAAAGCTATGATGGAGAGGTAAGATGGACAGAACCAGAACAGGAATAAAAAGCACTGATACAAAGAATTCAGGGGAGGGGAAACCCTCCCCTTATGTTTCAATTAGAAACTTTCTCCTTCCCTTTTTGGGAGGTTTTTTTATGGGAATAGCAAATCTAATTCCGGGTGTCAGCGGGGGAACTGTGGCACTCATGATTGGAATTTTCGAAAAACTGGTGAATTCACTTGCGAACTTATCATTTAAAAATGTTCTCAGCCTTTTATCTGGTGGTTCTTTCATTGAAAAAATCAAACGCTATGGTTTCGATTTTCTAATGTTTTTAGCTGTAGGTGCCTTGTTTTCGATAGTTTTTGGCTCGAAACCGGTTAGTTTTTTACTCGAAAATTACCCAATTCTGACTATGATCTTTTTTTCAGGATTGATAATCGGTTCACTTCCAATAATCTTCTCAGATGTGACTAAAAAATCTAAACTGCTTTACGCGTTTCTTGGTTTTGTATTCGTTCTTATAATGAAACTACTTGAAAACAATTACCAAAATGTGGATGGTTCGAACGGTAATCTGTTTTTTTTGGCTTTATCAGGTGCTCTAGCGATGTGTGCGATGGTTTTACCGGGTGTAAGCGGAGCCTTCGTTTTGGTTCTTTTTGGGCAGTATGAAAGAATAATAAATGCTATAAACAACTTCGAATATAAGATTTTGATAATCTTTGGTGCTGGTGCACTTGTCGGGATAGTATTGTTTTCGAAAATTCTAAAATTTGCGTTTTTAAGGCATAAAGATGCCATTTTGAGCTTTTTCCTTGGTACTATGATAGCTGCAGCTATCTTTTTGCCAAAAGGTGGTATTCTGATATTCCTTACTTCCTACAAAAACTTCTCGATCTTCTCTCTCGGGTTTTTGATATCTTTGATATTCTCAATATATGAATTAAAGAAAAAACATATGAAAGTTGGAGGTGATTAATCGATGAGCAAATCATACGATGCAGTAGTTATAGGTGGAGGTCCTGGAGGATATGTAGCAGCAATAAGACTCGCACAACTTGGAAAGAAAGTAGTCATCATCGAAAAAAATGAATTCGGTGGTACCTGTACAAACAAGGGATGTATTCCAACCAAGGCTCTATTAACGGCTGCACATCTCTATAGAGATATAAAAGAAAAATCATCAAAATTTGGTATAAAAGTTAGTGATTTGGAATACGAAATATCCGGAATAATGAAACACATGAAAAAGTCAGTGATGCTCTCGAGAAAAGGTATAGAGTTTTTGCTAAAGAAAAACAATGTAGATGTCATAAAAAATGAGGCAAAATTGAAAGATAGGGAAACGATCGTTGTAAAAGATGAAGAAATACATGCAAAAAATATAGTGCTTGCCCAAGGATCGAAAGCCATCGTTTTTCCTCCTTTTGATGAAATACCGGGAATTTGGACGAGCGATGATGTATTCGAAATGAACAAGATGCCAGAGAGTATCTTAATAATAGGTGGTGGAGTAATCGGAGTAGAATTTGCAACCTTTTTCTCCTCTTTTGGTGTTGAAGTTCACCTGGTAGAAATAGCGGAACATATACTTCCCTATGAAGATGAAGATGTGGCAGAGGAAATAAAAAA
>DQYP01000057.1 GCA_011043375.1 Thermotogaceae bacterium
ATAATGGGCAGGGGCGGAATTGAACCGCCGACACGTGGATTTTCAGTCCACTGCTCTACCAACTGAGCTACCTCGGCACCGATATAAAAAATGGCGGGGACGACGAGATTTGAACTCGCGGCCACCGGTGTGACAGACCGGCATGCTAACCAGGCTGCACCACGTCCCCGTCAAAACGCTTTTTTGGTGGGAGCGGTAGGACTTGAACCTACGGCCTCTTCCTTGTAAGGGAAGCGCTCTCCCTCTGAGCTACGCTCCCATTACTGGCGCCCTCACGGGGATTCGAACCCCGGTCACCGGCGTGAAAGGCCGATGTCCTAGGCCGCTGGACGATGAGGGCAAACTTCAAAGACCGTATATAATATACATTAAAGGGATAAGGTTGTCAAGATGGCAATTTGCTGATGAAAAAATTTGTTTCCTGTTTTTAACGTATTCCATTTGAACTTTTCCACTGAAAAATGATCATATATACGCGGATAGCTTTTGTAATGTTAACAAGTCGATGTTTCGAAAAATATCGTTGTCAGATGCTTATAGAACAGATAGGCTATTTTACCTTTTAACAAAGGTTTTCATGAGCTTAACCAAATGAAACATTCTGATAATTGATTATATTTTTTAATGTAGTATAATGAAGACGAAGATCAAAAAAAGAAACCTACAGGGGGTGACATGATGAGAAACAGAATTGAAGAAAGAACAATCGAAGACAGAATCGAAAGTAGAAAAAATCCGAATATTGTGAAAGATAGATACGATGAATATTTTGACTTGGTTTTTAAACATAAGCTGTACTTCACAATTATTCCTCACTAATTATGATTTTTGAATCAGTTAAAAAAGTCGGCTCTAAAGAGCCGACTTTTTTAATTTATTAAGTCCTTTGAAAGGTTTCGGAATAATGGGATTCATAAAAAAGCCTTTAGAGTTTTTATCAACCTAGCATTCTCTTTTACATCATGGACCCTTATTATATCCACTCCTCTGAAAAAGCACCAAGCTGAAATTGCAAGGGTGCCTTCCAATCTCTTTTCCACAGGTGCTCCGTCTAATATTGCTCCTATCATCGATTTTCGGGAAGCTCCAATTAAAACCGGTTTACCGAATGTTTTGAAACTATCAATCTTTTTTAATATTTCTATGTTATCTTCGAACCTTTTTCCAAATCCAATTCCCGGATCTATTATGATTTTCTCTGGTGATATACCTTTTTCGATGGCATAATTGATCCTTTCATCGAAATACTCCATAAGTTCTTTTATAACATCATCATAATGGGGATTAATTTGCATGTTTTTTGGAGTTCCTTTTATGTGCATTAAAACAATTGGTACACCTGAGTCTCTTGCAACTTCTACCATGTCACTATCAAATCTCATGGCACTTATATCGTTGATTATATCTGCCCCAGCTTCAACTGCTTTTGCAGCAACTTTCGCTTTATAAGTGTCCACTGAAACTAAAACATCAAAATTTTCTTTTATGGTTTTTATCGCTGGTACCACTTTATGAAGCTCTTCTTCCAATTCCACGGGATCTGCACCAGGTCTTGTGGATTCGCCACCAACATCTATAATATCAACTCCATTTTCTATCATTTGACTTGTAGTACTCAGTATTTCTTTCAGATTCAATTTTCTGCTCCCTGGGTAAAAGGAATCTTTCGTAACATTTATTATTCCCATGATCTTCAAACTATCGAAGTCATACCTTTCATCATTTTTCAACAGTATGAACCTTTGCTTTTTGCTTTCTTCGAGTATTCTTTTGAGTTCCTTTCCGAGCTTTGGTAGATCCCAATATTTCATTTTACCGAGTTTCCATATCAATTTTCGATAATGATTTTCGTTTCCCATTAAAATTACATCCGTTTTATCTACTTTCATGGTTATTGATTCTCTATGCACAGCAGCATCAGCCGCATTACCGCCAGCAGCTAACATTTCTTGCTTGAGGATGTTCGCCGTTAAGGGTTTTAAATCATATATTTTGTATATCATGTAATTAACTTTTCGTGAGAATATCTCGAAGGATTCTTTAGAAACACCCGATTTTTCCAATTCATCTATGAGATACGAAGGATCGATTTTTCTGATTATTATATAAATCACCTACCCTTCGAATTTTTCTACTATGTAATTCTCTATCCATTTTTCATCTACTTCAATTTGTTGCCCTGTTTCCATATCTCTGACGGTGAAAACACCACGCTCTATTTCGTCTTCTCCGATTATTACTACATATTGTGTATTCAATCTGTTGGCGTATTTCATTTGATTTCGAATATTACGTTTCATCAGATCTATTTCAACTATCAATCCTCTACCTCTAAGATTTTGGGAGAGCTTAAAGGCGGGCATTCTTGCCTTCTCATTGAGAACTGCTATATACACTTGACAGTTCGGAAGTTTTGGAACATTGACATTTTCGTTTTTCAGTGCGAGTACAACTCTTTCAATTCCACCCGCGAATCCTACTGAGGGGGTTGATTTTCCACCCAACTCCTCGATCAATCCATCATACCTTCCGCCACCTATTATCGTATCTTGAGTTCCCAAAGAAGAATGTTTTATTTCAAAAACGGTTCTTGTATAGTAATCCAACCCTCTAACAAGATGTCCGTCTAATTCGTAATTTATGTCCAACTCGTCCAAATATAAAATTAACTCATCGAAATGCTTTCGACAATCATCACAAAGGTAATCGAATGTATTTGGAGCCTCCTTTTGAAATGGTTTACACTTTTCATTTTTACAATCCAATAATCTTAAAATGTTGGTATTAAAACGTTTTTGACAATCGAAGCATAATTGGTTTAATTTGGGTTGATAGTAATCCTTTAAAGCTTCTCTATATTTGGGTCTGCAATTCTTACAACCAATGTTTCCAATGTAAAGTTTGTAATTGTGCAAATTCAAAGTATTCAAAATATCAATCGCGAGTCTTATTACTTCAAAATCTGCTAATGCATATGGCGAACCTATTAGTTCAACTCCAAACTGATAAAACTGTCGCATTCTACCGGCTTGAGGTTTTTCATACCTGAATACCGGGCCAATGTAAGAAAATTTTTGTGGTAATCCATCTTTCATAAAAGAGTTTTCTATATAGGCTCTCATAACAGGTGCTGTTCCTTCAGGACGAAGCGTCAGAGATCTTCCGCCTTTGTCCTCGAAGGTATACATTTGTTTTTGAACGATGTCAGTTTCTTCTCCAACCCCCCTTAAAAATAGGTCTGTAGCTTCAAAGATTGGTGTTCTTATTTCTCTATAATTATAGAGTTTTGTAACTTTTTTGAATGTTTCTTCAATGAAATACCAGTATTTTAATTCCTCACCAAATAAATCAGTTGTTCCTTTTGGCCTATTTATCAATTCGATCTACCTCCGTTGAATTTCTATCCAAAGAAATTATCCAAAAACATCATCAAGAGAAATCCTAATATTAGTGAAAAAGTTGACAAAGTTTCACTACCTTTTGAATGACTCTCAGGAATTATTTCGTCACTTATTACATATATCATTGCACCTGCAGCGAAACTCAAAAAGAAAGGCAAAAGGGGTTTGGCGATCACAACTAATCCAGCACCTATCAATCCCCCTACGGGTTCAACCAACCCCGTTAGAAGTACTAACCAAAATATCTTCCATTTATTGTACTTTATCTTCAGAAAAGAAACAGCAACAGCCGTTCCTTCAGGAATGTTTTGAATGCCAATCGCGAGTGCAACAAGAATTCCTGTAGATATTTCTTCGCCTCCAAAACTTACACCAACTGCCATACCTTCAGGAAAATTGTGAAGTGTTATCGCTATAACAAAAAGCCATATCTTTCTGAACTGACT
The DNA here is from genome assembly GCA_011043375.1 of Thermotogaceae bacterium. Taxonomy (GTDB): domain Bacteria; phylum Thermotogota; class Thermotogae; order B21-G9; family HyVt-16; genus HyVt-16. Next base: position 3,848 of record DQYP01000057.1, read on the forward strand.
TTTTGGTCCCTCATGTCCTTTTTCAAAATGTTCATGTGGTAATCGCTTGTCAAGGATCTCTATAGTGAGAGCACCGATGAATATCCCCAACATAGCTACATATATATTTCCTATTTTTATTGCAGGAATTATGAGACTGAAAATACTTGCTGCCAACATGATTCCAGCAGCAAAACTTAAAAGAGCGTCTATTGCTTTATGTGAAATTCTTTCCAAGGTTTTAGAAGATAAAAATAAAATTGGCAGGGCTCCCAATCCGGTAGCAAGCCCTGCAAATAAACTTGCGAACAAACCATATTCAAAGATCTGTATATTTAACATTTTCACCCTTTTGCCACCTTAAGATTGGCTGCTTAACTGCCAACACTTCATTGAGTCGTTTAACATATGTAGTATAAGGGGCGTTTTTCAGTATCTCTGGATCTTCTCTTGCTTCTTCTAAAATCTTTTCCACAGTTTCAGCGAATTTGTCGAGTGTTTCTTTTGTCTCCGTTTCGGTGGGTTCTATCATCATTGCCTCTGAAACTATGAGTGGGAAATAAATAGTCGGCGGATGAAATCCATAATCGAGTAATCTTTTGGCAACATCGAGGGTTTTTACTCCGTATTTCTTAAGCTCGGAACCATCAACAACAAATTCATGCATACACACAAGATCAGAAGCAATTTTCAGAAATCTCGACATTTTCTTTCTAAGGTAATTGGCGTTTAATACTGCTAATTCGGCTACTTCTTTTAAACCTTCTTTTCCTATAAAAAGTATATAAGCGTATGCTTTGATTAACACACCGAAGTTTCCATAAAAAGAACGTACTCTCCCTATAGTTTTGGGCAAATCGTAGTTAAAATAATATAAACCATTTTGATCCTGTTCCACTACCGGAATAGGCAGGTAATCCTTCAAGAAGCTTTTCACACCCACGGGGCCACTCCCAGGCCCACCCATTCCATGTGGCGTTGAAAATGTTTTGTGTAAATTCAGATGAACAACATCGAATCCCATATCACCCGGCCTTATCTTTCCCAATATCGCGTTTAGATTCGCACCATCGTAGTAAAGCAGTGCTCCTGAATCATGTGCCATCTTTGCTATTTTTTCTATTTCTCTCTCATACAACCCAAGAGTATTGGGATTAGTGAGCATTATAGCGGCTGTCTTTTCATCTAAATTTTTCTTCAATTCTTCGAGGTCAACCAATCCTTCTTTTGTTGATTTTATCTCAACTACCTCAAATCCACACATGGAAGCACTTGCAGGGTTAGTACCGTGTGCTGAATCCGGTATTAAAACTTTCCTCCGCTCGTATTCTCCCCTATCCTCATGGTATTTTTTTATTATACTCATCCCTGTGAATTCGCCATGCGCACCTGCTGATGGTTGTAAAGTCATGTGATCCATTCCAGTTATTTCGCACAGGAGATTTTGGAGATTGTACATCAACTCAAGGGCACCTTGAACAGTTTTTTCGTTTTGGTAAGGATGTATATACATGAACCCATCGAATTTTGATATTCTTTCATTGATTTTGGGGTTGTATTTCATAGTGCAGGAACCAAGGGGATAAAAACCAACATCAACGGAATGATTCAGTCTTGAAAGATTCGTGTAATGTCTCACTACTTCTGCTTCATAGACTTCTGGAAGATTTGGTTCTTCTTTTCTTATGAGACCTTTAGGTATCATTTCTGAGAGAGGTTTTTGTGGTACGTCGAGATCCGGAAGTGAATACCCCGTTCTACCACTGACACTTTTTTCAAATATTAATTTCATTGAAAACCGCCCCCAATCTTCCTATGAGGAATTCGATATCTTCTCGACGGTTCATTTCAGTAACACAGAACAAGGCTGATTGTTTCATTTCTTTATAGAACCTCGACAGTTCAAGAGGACCTATTATTTTTTGCTCAATCAAATACTGATTTATCTCACTCCAATCCAAATCTGTTTCTAAAACAAATTCATGGAAAAAAGGTCCTGAAAATTTTAAATGAAAATGCTCCAATTTATCGAGTTTTTCAGCCAAATAATGAGCTTTCTGAAGTGAAAGGTTTGCAACTTCTTTTATACCTTTTTTCCCCAACAATGACATATAAATTGCACCCATTACAGCATTGTGTGCATGATTTGAGCATATATTTGAAGTTGCCCTTGCTCTCCTTATGTGTTGTTCCCTGGTTTGTAACGTCATGACAAACCCTCTTTTTCCCTCAGAATCTACAGTTTGACCTATCAAGCGACCAGGCATCCTTCGGAGATATTTTTCTCTCGTTGCGAAAAATCCAAAGCCTGGTCCTCCAAAAAATCCAGGGTTTCCAAGTACTTGCCCTTCACCGACGACTATATCGGCACCAAAACTCCCTGGAGGTTCAAGAATTCCAAGTGAAATAGGGTTAGTTGTAACTATATAGATAACATTTTCAGGAATCACATTTCTGATTTCTTTAAGATTTTCAATTATTCCAAAGAAGTTTGGATACTGTACAGCAACACAAGAGGTATTAGCGCTGAGTTTGCTTTTTAGATCATCAAGATTGACTCTGCCAGTTTCATTGTCAAATTCAAATTCCACAATGTTTAATTTTTTTCCTCTGGAATATGTTTTAACTACCTCAATGTATTCTGGATGAATAGCTTTAGAGATCAATATTTCACTTTTTCCATTTATATTATTAGCCATTATAACTGCTTCTGCCAACGCGGATGCTCCATCATACATGGAGGAGTTTGCAACATCCATCTTTGTCAATTCACATATCATTGTTTGATATTCGAACAAAGCTTGAAGAGTTCCTTGGGAGACTTCGGGTTGATATGGAGTGTATGCTGTGAGGAATTCTCCCCTACTTGCCAATTCGAACACGGCAGAGGGAATGAAATGATTGTAAACTCCTGCTCCCAAGTAAATGGCATACTCTTGAAAATTGACATTCTTCTCTGAAAGTTCCCTAAAGTTTCTCAACAAATCATATTCACAAATTGACTCGGGAATTTTCAATTCAATATCACTGGCTTTTCCAATGGCTTTTTCATATATTTCAGAAACAGAAGATACCCCTATTTCTTTTAACATTTCTGTGATCTCGGCCTCAGTATGGGGTAAATAGGGGTTTTGCATTGTTCTATTCACCTCTTTTTATTATTCATTGTTCGATGAATTTTTTGTACTCTTCCTCACTCATGAGATCATTCAATTCCGATTCATCGTTGATTTCTATTTTTACTATCCAACCTTTCCCTTCGGCGTCTTGATTCACAAGTTCAGGAGAACTATCAAGTTCCGTGTTAACTTCTACAACCTTACCGCTAACCGGTGCGTAAACATCGCTCGCAGCTTTAACAGACTCAACAGAACACAGAACATCACCCTTTTTTACTTCCTTACCTATCTCTGGTAGTTCGACGAAGACTACATCCCCAAGTTCTTCCTGTGCATGATTGCTTATACCTAAAGTTGCGATTTTTCCATCAACTTCAACCCATTCGTGAGTTTTGGAATACTTTTTCATAAATGATCCCTCCTAAATTTGATAATAGGCTTTATATCTTAATTAGTTTATATTTACGGGCTCCAAGCCCTATCTTTTCGGCATGTTCAAGTTGTATTCTCCAATCAACGGAAGGATGAACACTCATAAATTTGTCATCTGAATGCGGGACATCCAAACTTCCATAGGGATTGATGGGTGCTTGATTGACCAAATCAGCGGATGCTTGATCGATAGCTACAGGATCTCTACTTGCTAATATTCCTATATTTGGAACAATCGGAGCATCGTTAACATTCCAGCAATCACAGTTTGGTGATACATCCATTATGAATGATACATACAAGGCTCTGTCTCTTTTATCTTTTAAAACCGCATAAGCATATTCTGCCATTTTTCTGCTAAGCAGATCAGTAGAAGCATCCCAATTTGGTACCATGGCACCAAATTGACAAACTGCGATGCATTGTCCACAACCTATACATATTTCATAGTTTATTTGCGCCTTTCGATCCACAAGTTTAACTGCATTTGCAGGACAATACTTTACGCATGAACTACAACCAACACATTTGTCTTTTTCGACCCTCGGTTTAGAGGTGGAATGTTGGTCAAGTTTTCCGGCTCTGGAAGCGAATCCCATTCCTATGTTCTTTATGGTACCACCAAAACCAGTTGCTTCATGACCTTTGAAGTGTGTCATCGCAATTATGGAATCCGCGTAATAAGCAGCTGCACCTATCTTCGCCTTTTTAACATATTCCAAGTTTATTTCCACTTCAACTTCATCCATACCTCTCAGCCCATCTGCAATGACTATTGGAGCATTTACAACAGGAAAAGCAAACCCATTTTCAATAGCCGCTTCAATATGCTCGGGTGCATTAGCTCTTCTTCCTCTATAGAGAGTATTTGCATCTGTCAAGAATGGAATAGTTTTGAGTTTTTTGAGTATTTCCACCAATCTCCTTACGTAATTTGGTCTTATATAAGCGAGATTTCCCGGTTCTCCGAAATGTATTTTTATAGCAGTTAAATCTCCTTCTCTAACAACATCCTCTATTCCAGCTCTTTTCAAAAGCCTTTCAAATTTTTGTGGTAAATTCTCCGTTGGAGTAGCTCTGAAATCCATGAAATAGACTTCCGCAATCATCCTATCACCTCTGTAATTCTATTCTATTTTATATTATGAATGCACAACATTCTTGATGATCTGAAAATTCGTAACCTTCCTTTTTTATGTATTTGTAGGTGTTTTGAACTGGTTTAGTGATAACATCGAAACCAATATCAAATGCCAGCCGTTGTAACATTACTCTGTATGTCCCTCTTGGTTGCATACAGCCTAATATCAGCTTTGGAAAATACAATCTCGCTTTCTGAAAAACTTGTTTTACATCATCGAAATCAGGTGGAAAGCAATTTTGATATGCTGTTCCCAACGTTGGTATGAATATATTCATTATAAGTTTATCGAATCCTAATTCTCTGAGCATTTCAAGAGCTTTGTATTCATGGGTTATTCTTCCACATTGAAGACCAACTGTCAAATGGATGGAAGGTTCTATATATTTTCTCACGATTTCTATTGTTTTCAAGTACTCTCTAACAGAGATGTTCAACCCGTAAACTTCATTTATGACCTTCTCATCACCGACAAAGTCTAAAGAAACTGCATCTGCGTATTTTAAGAATTCAAGGTTATCATCATCAGTTAAGATACCCACATGTAAATTCAATCTATAACCTGATTTTCTGAACTCTATAATTCTGTCGAGAAATCCTTCTATGGGAACTTTGAGTTTGCTATTCACCCCTCCGCTTATCAAAATACTATTGTATTTGCCATTCAAAGAACTTGGTGAGATTTCTTCCATCCACATCATATGTTTCAAATAATGCTTTCCACAATGTTTGCAATTCAAAAAACAACTTCCCTTGGTCACCGAAATTGGTAGAGTTTTCTTGAGATTAGTTAGAGAAATTCGTCTGACTGTTCGATTCTTCATACCTTGAATAGAAATCTTAACACATCCCCTTCCTTGACTATATAGTCTTTACCATGGTATTCCACTGCGCCTTTTTCTCTTGCCTCTTTGAAATTTGAGAAATTCTCAAGTTTTTCGAAAGATATAACTTCCACTTTTATAAAACCTTTTTGCATATCCGTATGTATCAATCCCGCAGCATCAAAAGCCGTAGAGCCTTTTTTTATTGACCATGCCCTTGCTTCATTTTGATTAGCAGTGAAAAATGTTAACAGGTTTAACTTTTGATATGCTGTGAGTATTACTTTTTGAATCGCAGATTCTTTTATTCCATACGCTTCAAGAAAAGCAATCTTTTCTTCATCTGGAAGATCTTTGACCTCTTCCTCGATCTTTGCATTCACAATTAACAAATCGACATTTCTTTCCTCAGTAATATTCTCCAAATAAGGCAAAAAATCCTGGTTTTTAACATTTTCATCTGCGTTCAAAACATATATAACAGGTTTATCGGTTAAAAGAAAAAGACCCTTAATTATCTCATTTTCCTCATCATTTCTCTGAAAATTATATGCCAAATTCCCCGCTTCCAAGTGCTTTTTTAATCTATCCAGAAGCTCTAATTCTTTAATAGCTTCTTTATCACCACTTTTAGCGGGTTTTAGCTTTTTTTCAAAACGCCTATTGATGGTTTCAATATCTGCCAATATCAATTCCGTTTCAACTGTTTCAATATCTTTCAATGGGTCGAGAATTTTTTCAGTATTTGGAATGTTTGGATTATTGAAACCTCTGACAACATGCAAAATTGCATCGACTTTTCTTATTTGATCTAAAAACTTGTTCCCTAAACCTTCGCCTTTACTGGCTCCTTTTATTAATCCCGCAATATCTATGAACTCTATAGAAGGTTTGATCTTTCTTTTTGAACCTTCCAACTTTGCCAACAAATCCACTCTTTCATCATCGACCTCAACAACAGCTATGTTGGGATCTATCGTACAAAAAGGATAACTCTCTGCTGGTACATTCAAACGCGTTAAAGCATTGAACAATGTAGATTTGCCAGCATTTGGCATTCCAACTATTCCTATACTTAGCGTTTAGTATCACCTCATTACATGATTTTCTACTCCAAATACAGTTTAATTATATCATCTTTGACATCCATCCCACATTAAAATATGGGAACTTCTCGTACGGAGTTTGATAGAAACTCCTTATCCGTACTGGGTTGACCAAGACCCCCTACTCCTATTCTACAAACATAATTTGATGGAACACGAAGGATATCTATCGATACTCTGTCTAATTTACAAGCAGCCTAAAAAACTTAGAAAAGTGAACAAGAGTCTCAGTCAGTCAAGTACATATCTCAACTCTTCAAATCTTTTTCTTTTTTCTCGGCTTCATATACAAAAAATGGTTTGATTGTTTTACGCACTAATTTTTGTGGTATTATTATTTTTAGATGGATGTTTTTTATGGGGCTACACCTGTTTTTGGATTTGTTCTCAAGCAAATTTTATCAAGGTGTAGCCCTTTTTTCGCTATTTTACCTTTTCAATTTCTTGTTACATTAGACAGGGTCGTCAAGTTCAAAGCAAGCACTTGGTGTATAATAAACTTGTAAAATTCCTTTAACTTTGGAGGTGATCTTTTGAATGTTCTTGGACTAATTTTAGCTGGTGCAAGAGGTCAAATGCTTGGCCCTTTAACGATTAAAAGAGCAAGTGCTGCTTTACCGATATGTGGTAAATATCGAGCAATAGATTTTACCTTGAGCAACATGGTTAACTCTGGAATCTCGAAAGTTGGTATTTTGACTCAGTACAATCCAAGGAGTTTAATGGATCATCTTGGTTCCGGAAAAGAATGGAATCTAGATAGAAAGAATGGTGGATTGTTCATACTCCAACCATTTCAAAGCACGGAGAAAGACAGATTATGGTACAGAGGAACGGCCGACGCTATCTTTCAAAACATGACCATATTGAGAAGAGGAAGAGAAAACCACGTTCTAATTACTTCGGGTGATCATATCTACAAGATAGATTTTTCCAAGGTCTTCTATGAGCATGTGAGAAATGGTGCTGATGTTACGATCGTCGTAAAGAGGTTGGATGAAAGTTACGATCTGAGACAATATGGAATCGTCGAGATCGATGAAAATAATAAAATTGTGAGGTTCGAGGAAAAACCTGAAGAGCCTTTTTCAAACATTGCTTCTTTGGGCATTTACTTCATGAACAAGGAATTTTTAATGGAACTCTTGTACGCCAATGTTAAAGACGGTAAATACGATCTTGTAAGAGACATATTTATTCCCAACCTTGGAAAAATCAATTTCAGAGCTTATGAATTCAAGGGATATTGGCGAAATATAAAAAAGAGCATAAACGAGTATTACAAAGTCAACATGGATTTTCTAAAACGCGAGGTTAGAGAAGAACTATTTTACAAATATGGAAAAGTTTACACCAAGCTCAAGGATTTGCCTTCGCCCAAATTCACAACCACTGCTAAGATTAAAAATTCGATCGTTTCTGATGGCTGCATAGTTTCAGGCACGGTTGAGGATTCGATATTATTCAGAAATGTAAGGGTGAAAGCTGGCGCCGTCGTGAAAGACAGTATAATAATGCAAGGGTGTGTGATAGAAGAGGGTGCAAGAATCGAAAATGCGGTACTCGATAAAAATGTCGTTGTAAGACTCGAGAGAGATATTGTTGGTACAACACAGTATCCAGCAATCATCGAAAAGGGTGCAATAGTTTAAAAAGGGGTGAGTAACGTGAGAAATGTTGTAGCTATGATACTCGCTGGTGGGCAAGGAACACGCCTTGGGGTTTTAACCGAAGAAATAGCCAAGCCAGCTGTTCCTTTCGGCGGAAAATACAGGATAATAGATTTCACACTGAGTAATTGTGTAAACTCCGGAGTATACAAAATAGGTGTTTTAACACAGTATAAACCGAGGATTTTAAATCGTCATATTGGAATAGGAAGACCTTGGGATCTCGATGTCAAAGATGGTGGAGTTGAGATACTTCCCCCTTATCAAGCTTCAGATGAAAATGTGTGGTACCGCGGAACCGCTGATGCCGTGTACCAAAACCTGGATTTCATCGACCAGTACGATCCGGACTATGTTTTAATTCTATCAGGTGATCACGTTTACGCGATGGATTACAATGATCTTGTGGATTTTCACATATCGAAGTTCGCTGATGGGACCATAGCGTGTATGGACGTTCCAATAATCGAAGCTAACAGATTCGGAATAATGGTAACGGATTTAGAAAATAGAATTATTGAATTTCAAGAAAAGCCTGAAAAGCCAAAATCAACCCTTGCTTCACTCGGTATATATGTTTTCAAATGGAAGTTTCTGAGAAAGATCTTGATTGAAGACTCAAAGAATGAAAACTCCTCCCACGATTTTGGAAAGGATATAATTCCCAAAATAATCGAGGAAAATTTAGGAAACATGTTTGCATTTGAATTCGACGGTTACTGGAAAGATGTTGGTACAATAGAATCCTATTGGCAAAGCAATTTGGAACTTACAAAACCAATTCCACCATTTAACCTTTACGATCCAAATTGGAAGTTCTATACGCAAACTGAAGAAATGCCTCCAGCGTTCGTAGCTGATAAAGCTGTAGTTGTGAATTCTTTGATAAGTGAAGGCTGCGAGATCTATGGAGAGATCGAAAACTCCGTCATATTTCAAGGGGTAATCGTGGAAGAAGGCGCGATCGTGAAAGACAGCGTGATAATGACGAAATGTCGCATTGGCAAGAATACCACCATCGAAAAAGCTGTGATTTCCGAAAGGGCCACGATAAGAAACGATGTAACAATCGGGATCGGTGAAGAAGCTCCAAACATCGAAAGGCCAGACATCTATACAGGTGGTATAACAACGATAGGGAATGATGTAACTATACCAGATGGAGTAAAGATAGGGAAAAATTGTGCTGTATATCCAAGGGTAACCGAAAAAGAGTTCAAAGGTATAACAAAACTGGAAAGTGGTGGTGTTATAAAAAGAACATGAAATACTGCCCTTTGATTCTTTCGTTTTTGCTATTGTTCATTTATTTTGGATTTGGCGTGGAATTGATATCTGTGAAACTCATAGATGAAAAATTGGAGTTCATTTTGAAAAGTCATGAAAAACTCACCATGGTCACGTTCAATGGTGAACCTTATCCACTGGAATTGATTGAAAAACGCGATGATCATTTTATCTACAGAGTACTCATAGAGGTTTCTCGTGGCGATTTTACCGGTGGAGATTTAACATTTTACACCGTGAACGCTTCAAAAGAAACACTGGATATACCCTCAAAAATTTTGAGAGATGATGAATTTAAGAAAGTACCGGTTCCAGCCGTACTGTATGTGATCGGTTCAAAGGAATTTGGAAATTTGGTTATTCAAAATATAGGAAATCAATTCAAAAAGGCAGAAATTTTAGATGGATGGTTACCTATATTCACTTTAGAAAAGAATGCGGTTCTGATCTTCGAGAATGGAGTTTTTGAAAATTTCGAAGCATTCAAAGAATTTTTGAAGATGATCTCCAAAACTTTCAAAGTAAGTTTCATCCTGTTAGTAGATGCAAGATTTGAAGTTCCGCCAATGGTGCCATACGATGAGATTCCAAAAAACGTTTCATTTGTTATTTTAAACACCTTGAACGAAGATTTTTTCAAAAAAGTTCCATATGTCGATCATGATAAAGATGGCTGGATTGAAGCATCCGAAATAGCCAACGTGTTCAATGGGAAACTGTTTTATGATGACCAGTGTGTTCCATTCATCAGGGCAGCGGTTTACCCAAAGATCTCTGATGAAGAACTCAGAATGAAACTCAAAAATTTAGCTTTCGAGGGAATATTGAATATAGGAGATATAGAAAAATGTATAAAAGATTTCAAAGAGGGTATTTCACCACCTTGGTTGAACGAGTATCTGATAGGAAAATTGAAACTCGCCAATCTAAAAGCATTCAAAAGATTATATTCCTGGTGAGTTCGTTTCTAATGATCTTTTTTTTTGATCTTTCCTTGTTTTCCTTCAGCGTTTCCCTTGTGTTCACAACAAATATCGCCCAGGAAGAAACAGTGAAAAATATATTTCAAGAGGTTCTCACCGCCAAGGGATTCGATGTACTCGTTAGAGACGATCTTTCCTTCATACTCGATGAGAGAGAAAAAATCTCCCTAAAAGCCTTTAAAAGCAAAGACTTGAAAGAGTTAAAGGCCTCCAACAGTTTAATAATTGTGAGTTTTCAACTTTTGGATTCGGGAACTTACGATGTGAGTTTGAAAGTTGTAAACGTGCAGAGTGGTGAAATAATGATAGCTAAAAGTTATGAAACACCTGGACTATATCCAAACAATATAAGAGAAATCGCTGTTGATTTTGCAGAGAAACTGATGAAGTTTATAGACTATTCTCAGTCGATGAAACGTCCCTTGAACATTCTCTTACTAAATAACGAAAGAAGTGGGCCATATATCTTGAGAGTAACGGGAATAAAGAACGGTTGGGTGAAAATTTTCAAAGTTGAAAAAGACTTTTTGGAACTCATATATGAATTTCAAATCTTAGCCAACGAAGAGCACGATTTCATACTGAGTAACAAGAAAGGATTGAAATTCAAGATACTGTGGCTTCCTAAATACGTACCAATTGAAAATTTAGAGTCTTTTAAATTGAGAGAACGGGTGATCGAAGGAGGAATCGAAAACTGGTACATAAAGGATATAGAGCTCTGATATTTCTCATCGTTCTCATGGGAATTTTTCAAAACATACTTGGTGCCGAGTTCGTTATCGTAAAAGGGATGGCACCAATAAGTTATGGTAAAACAGATCTGGCAAGATATCTCGCAATTGAAAATGCTAAAGTACTTGCCTTGGAAACCGCAAGAGGTGTTATAATCCAACAAAAAACAGTATCCGATAACTCGTTGGTTGTTTACTCCCAAACTAAAAGCCAAATTACTGGAAGAATACTGAAATATTCCCTTTTGAGAGAATGGACAGATTCCAATAACTATTGGGTGGAGATAGGTGCATTGGTTTCCGACAAAGATGAGGCTCCCGATTTTTCAATAACATTGACGTC
>DQYP01000293.1 GCA_011043375.1 Thermotogaceae bacterium
AGAATACACTGTTCTTAACAGTTGATATATCTTCGGCCTCGAAAACTTTGAACCTTTGGCGTTTGAGAATCGATTTTATCATCAATCTCACTACCTTCGAATCATCAACAACAAGAATATTCGGCAGATTTGACCCCCCTATTCTCTATAGCTCATCGCCCTGACATACCTTGCAATCTGTCTTCCAAGAATTCTGCAGACCTCCAACTCAAGATGCCCTGGCTTTCCAACCGCAACAGCACCGTAGTGTCCTGTCACACCAGGTCCACTGTAATCTGGTAAACCGAAAACCAAATAACCATAATTCATGAGCATCGAGAGAATCGATAACAACGTCATTTCATTTCCTCCCCCCAGCCCTCCTGAGGACGAGAACGCTCCTGCGATTTTCCCTTTAACCTTGTTCCATGCGATACGGGCGCTTTCATCAAAGAATCTCTTCAATTTCCAACTCACAGCACCACAATGTGTTGGAGAACCAACCACCAGACCATCAAAATCCAAAAGATCTTGAGGTTTTGCCACGTCCACGTGTTTGATGGATGCCTTTACTCCTTCCACCTCTTCGATGCCCTTTGCAACTTCTTCAGCCATTTTTTTGGTATTCCCTGTGATGGAATCATACAAAACCAATACTCTTTTCGACATCTTCCCACCTCTGTACAATATGAATGACTTCTGGATAATATTTTACCATCTTAATGATAGAATATTTGTAGTTAGAGGTTGAAAGGATGTGAAATTATTGTCGAAGAAAAAATACACACTTGGTGAAGATATCGGTGTGAATAGAATAAAGGATATAATAAAAAGGGAACTCGATGAAGAGCAATACAAAGCGGTTGTTGAATCAGATGGATATTCTTTGATTATTGCAGGACCTGGTTCGGGTAAAACCCGAACAGTTACTTACAAAATAGCGTATTTGATATCGAATGGAATACAACCGAGTGAAATAGCCTTGATGACTTTCACAAGGGCCGCTGCACGTGAGATGATTGAAAGAGCTCAGAATGTTTGTAAAAATAATCTCAGTGGTATGACTGCGGGAACCTTTCATCATGTTTGTAATTTGATATTGAGAAGATATGCAAAAGAGCTGGGCTACGAATCGAATTTCACAATTTTAGATTCACAAGATTCACTTGAATTGATAAGACACGCAAGAAATCTGTTGGGATCACAGATACCGAAGGATGAAAAGGTAAAACTTCCTTCTCCCAATGTACTTCAAAAGATAATATCTTACTCTTGCAATACCTTTTCAGATTTGGAGGAATCGATCGTTAAAATAAATCCTAAATTTTTGAGAGCGAAGGATTTAATAGAGAAGATATGGGAAATCTATAGCAATGAAAAGAGAGAACAACAAGCCATGGATTATGATGATCTCTTGGTCAATACTTACCAGCTTCTTAGGACAAATTCATTTGTGAGAGAACGGGAAGCATCGAGATACAAATGGGTATTAGTGGACGAATTTCAGGATACGAACATTGTGCAATTTGAAATAGTCAAATTATTGTCGAGTATTCATAGAAATCTTTTTGTTGTTGGTGATGATTCACAGAGTATCTACTCCTTCAGAGGTGCGAGGTTCGAGAATGTATTTGATTTTTCGAAAATACCAGACAGTAAGATATTCAAACTTCAGACAAATTACAGAAGCACGAAGGATATAGTAGAATTAGTGAACTCGATAATACCTTCTAAATCCTTTGAAAAAAAGTTAAAAGCTGTCAGGAGAAATGGAAGCAAACCTGTTCTTGTTAAAACCTGGGATAGATTACAGGAGGCTGGATTTGTCTATCAGAGAATAATGGAACTGGTAGAAAAAGGTTATAATTATTCCGATATAGCGATCCTTTATAGATCTCATGCGCATTCTTTGGAACTTCAAATGGAACTGATGAGACACAATGTGGACTTCAAAATATTCTCAGGATTGAAATTCACAGAAACGGCTCATGTTAAAGACATAATTGCCTTTTTGAAGATACTCGTTAATCCAAAGGACAAGATATCATGGCTCAGAATATTGAAATTGTTTCCAACGATTGGAAAAACATATTCGAGTAGGATAGCTGACTTCGTTGTTAACCTCGTCTCCGAAGGTATAGATCCAGTAGAAGCGTTGCGACGTTTTCCTAAGAATTCAAGGGTAGAATTAGATAAAATAATCGATCTTCTCGATATGCTTTACATGATTTCAGATCCGGCAGAGGCTATAAATCATCTAAAGGAAAAATTCTACGATGATTATCTGAGTCTTGAATACCCAGATTACGTTGAAAGACAAATGGATATAGAAAGATTATCTGAAATGGCGGATGTTTATAGATCGATAAGTTCGTTCCTATCTGAACTCTTGTTGAGTGAGAGAGTTGATGTTGATAATAGAGAATCAAAAAGCAACTCGATAACTTTGACAACAGTACATCAAGCTAAAGGCTTAGAATGGCCGGTAGTGTTTTTAATATCAGTCAATCCGGGAGATCTACCGAATTATCTTGCTGTGAACGAAGGAAACATAGATGAAGAGGAGAGAATATTCTATGTTGCTGTAACGAGGGCAAAAGATCATTTGTATATTTGTAAACAGCGACTTGGAACTTCTTTCCCGTTTAGAGGTAATAACATTTACATTGGAAATCAAAGATTTGATTTCACCAACAGGATACCCCCTGAATTGATAGACGAATGGGAAGTTGAGTGATCATGAGAAAGATTGAAACGATCGTAGATGAAAAAAATTACTTTCGACGGCTCGATAAATTCTTACGCAAAAATTATCCCCAAATGAAACTCGCAAGTATCTATAGTTTAATAAGAAAAGGATATGTGAAGGTAAATGGAACGAAAGTAAAAAATGGGGGATTTGAATTAAATATTGGAGATAGAATCGTTATTATTACTCATGAGGGAGTTTTCAAAGAGGAAAGTCGTAGAACACAGCCAATACCGATGAAACTTCATATACTCTATGAAGATGAAAGGATCCTTGCAGTTGATAAACCCCCAGGTATAGCTGTACATTTAGGAAAGAATATTAATAAACCTACAATCATTGAAGGTTTAATGTTTTATGGTAAAAAGAATGGTTTCATACCTTTCATAATTCATAGACTTGACAAACATACATCCGGGATTCTCATAGTTGCTAAGGATAGAGAGAGCGCGAGGATACTTTCGGAAATGTTTAAAACGAGAAAGATTAAAAAAAATTATTTAACACTTGTAAAAGGAATATTGGAAGCCGAGGGAAAAATTGATAAACCGATCGATGGTTCATATTCTTTGACTTTCTACAGAACTTTGAGAACCTATGATGAAACTTCTTTTCTTGAGGTGCACATAAAAACTGGAAGAAAACATCAAATTAGAAAGCACATGGCTTTTATAGGACATCCCGTTGTTGGCGATGATACTTACGGTGATTGGGCTTTCAATAGAGTATTTAAAAAAAAATATGGACTTAGAAGATATTTTTTGCATTCATACAATGTGGTTTTCAAGAATCCTTTCACCGGTGAATTAATCTCGATTGAATCCAAGCTTCCTTATGATTTAAAGGAGGTATTGAAAAGGATTGAGAAAAACTATTGAAATCATTGTAATGATATTATTTTGTTACTCTGTGAGTTTCTCAATCAGGATATTCGTTGAACTTTCCGATGATTTAGTTTCGAGTACCGGCTACGAAAGATCCATCGAAAGATGGACAAAGGAAGATTACCTTAAGCTGAAAAAGATCTGGGGTTTCGATCTGAGTTTTCCAATATATATAACTGTAGAAAAACCTTCAGAAAAATGGGGTGGAGAAAGTTTCTTGAGTTTGAATTCATACAACGTTATTTTAAGCAGTAGTCCTGAAAGAATTAGAAGAACATTAACACACGAGATGATGCATTTGTTCAATTTTGAATGGAATCTACAAAACAATGTAAAAACACCTCTTTGGGTCGTTGAAGGAATAGCGTGCTGGTGGGAAAGTAAAAATCATGGTAAGAGGCGTGAAGTAACGCCACTGATCGCTTTGAATAGAAAAATGCTCGATGTCATCAATGTGAAAAAATATCCTCAAGGTGATAAACTTTTTGTATTTTACAGTGCAGTTGAAGATCTGTTTTTTAGGATAGATAACATCGTTGATCTTAAAAGAAACCTTTTGAATTTGTTCAATGATGCGAAAATATCTGGGTGGCATGAAGCCCTTTCAAGTGCTTTGAAAACTGATTTCCTGGTTTTCTATAAACGTTGGAAACTCGAGATTTTCTTTGTTGCGTTGCTTAAACTTCTTTATTACAACATTCCATGGTTTATCGCTTTGTCATTGATGGCTTTCTTACTCGTTGCACGAAGTAAACTGAGGAAAAATTTCACAGACGATCTTTCAGAACTTGAAAAAATCTATGGAAAGAACTATTGGATGGACAAAAACAATGTAATTAAATAAGGGAGGGGTCCAATGCGAGCATCTCCTCGCATAGTGGAGTATGAATTAACCACCTTATGTAACTTCAGATGTATCCATTGTTATTCCAGAGCCGGTAACAAGACTGCCAATGAGTTGAACTTCAACGAGATAAAATCTCTGATGATTGAGCTAAGAGAAATGAATGTTGGAATATTCGATTTAATTGGTGGTGAACCGTTGCTCCATCCAAGAATTTTAGACATACTCTCTTTTGGAAAAGAATTGGGACAAACTTTGATGGTAAACACAAATGGCTCACTTGCCACGGAAGATATGGTAAGAAAGGTGAAAAAAACGAATCCAGATGTTTTGATAGGTGTTTCCTTAGACGGGCCCGATCCAGAAACAAACGATTTTATCAGAGGAAGAGGAAATTTTAAAAGGGCCATTATGGGAATTAAAAATTTCGTGAAATATGGTTTCAATGTGACAATCTTGCATGTTATAAATAAAAAGAATTGGTGGAAATTGGAAGACATGATAAAATTGGCCAAATCGCTGGGGGTTAATGGTATGTACTTGGATCGTTTTGTTCCCGTTGGAAGAGGGAAACTTCACATCGCTGACTTGGACATTGAAGATGGAAAGTGGTCTGAAGTGGTCAAGCAGATACTCGATATTGTGGAAGTCTACAAGAACGAGATAAATTTTTATGTTGAAGAATCGATTTCCGGTGGTCTTTGTCCAGCTGGTATAACTCAAGCTTCCATACGAATGGATGGTATAGTTGTCCCATGTGGGCATTTCAGATACAATGAAGAACTTTATATGGGAAATGTAAGGAAGAAGGGGTTCGAGCAAATATGGAATTCTTACGATCCATCAACGCTTGACCTTTTTCTTCCAAAGGATTACAAAGGTGGGTGTAAGGCATTATACCTGAAAGACCTATGAAAAATGAAACTACTGGAAATTGTGGGTGATGCCGATTATGAGGATAAAGGTCGTGACGGATTCGACATGCAATCTGCCATATCAATTGATTGAGAAACACAATATATCAATTGTGGATCTCAAAATAATAATCGATGGAAAGGTTTTTAAAGATTCTGATATTGGATTGAACGAAGTAGTGGAGGCAATCAAATCGAACAGAGATATCAAAACATCTCAACCCGCTGTAGAAGATTTCATGAACGTTTACAAGAAGGTTCTGGAAGAATACGATCACGTAATCTCGATACACCTTTCATCAAAAACGAGCGGCACCATAAATGCAGCAAGTTTGGCTGCTAAAACCTTGAATGTTGAAGATAGAGTAACGATCTTTGACAGTAAACTCACATCTCTTGCTATGGGCTTTATAGTCTTGAAAGCTTGTGAGTTAATTGATAAAAACTTAGATATCAACGTTATCAAAAAAGAAATTGAAAGATATGCAAATAGTATCGAAGCCTATTTTTTGGTTGGTGATTTGAGTTCATTGGTGAAAGGTGGAAGGGTAAGTAAACTCAAAGGAAATATTGCGAACTTTTTGAAAGTTAAACCGATATTCACAGCAATTGATGGCGAAATAGACATCTTCAAAGTAACACTCGGACAAAAGAGAGGGATCGCCGAGATGATGAAATTGGTTAAAGAGAGAAAAGACAAGCTCAGAGATAGATTACTGGGCATAGTTTATTTGAATACGGAAAGAATTGTTGAAAAATTCATAAAAGAATTTGGAAATGAGTTGAAATATTTTACAGTTCCAACGGTTCCATCTTTGGCTGTACACGCAGGTACTGAACTATTTGTGATTATAATGAGCTTAGAGGGATGAAAATGGTTGATATAAAGGGGAAGAAATACGTTGTTTTATCAGAGATAGTGGATGCAGTATCCACTGAAAGTGTAGAGGGAAAGAACTTTATAAACAATTTACCAGGTATCTTTCTGCTAACAAATGTGTCTAAAAGAAACAAGAAAAATGGCGGTATATATCTAAGCTGTTTGGTTAGAGATAAGAAAATTTCCATGGATTCCAGGATCTGGGATTGGAAAGGTGACATTCCCGAATCCGGTCAAATTGTTGTTGCTGATTATTCATACGATCAGAATTTTGGTCTTGCCTTGAATCTTGTAAGAGGAAAAATATCCGTGTCTGAAGCGTTGAAGCGTGAAGATTTGATAGATGTTTTGGATGTACTCATTCCAAAGGTTGATGTAGAAAATCTTAAAAAGGAACTCGAAAGACTTGTAGATACAATTTCAAACGACAAGTTGAAGAAATTACTTAGAATTCTATTTTTTGGTGATGAAGAGTTTTCCAAACTGTTCTTCAAATCACCCGCTGCTTCCACTAATCATCACGTAAGAATCGGTGGACTTTTGGAACATTCCGTTCGACTTGCAAAGATGTGTGAAGCCATTGCAGAATTTTTTGAAGGGTTCGTTGATAAAGATTTGTTGATTTCTGGTTCACTGATACATGATATTGGAAAGGTATATTCGTATAATTTCGAGGATCTATCCTTTGAGATGACGAACGAAGGTTTGCTTGAAGATCATATTGTAATTGGGATTAAACTTCTCACCAAGGCAATACAGAAAATCGATGAATTTCCAAAGGAGTTTGAGGAATTACTCACTCACATAGTCGTGAGTCATCATGGTTTAAAAGAATGGGGATCACCCGTTCCACCTAAAACTTTAGAAGCTATAATAATTCACAATCTTGATAGACTCGAAGCACAGGCGGATGCTTATATTGAAACCTTGAAGAATACACCAAACGATCGAAGCTGGTCAAGTTATATTCCAATGCTCGGTAGCAGTGTGTTCATAAGTAGAAAGTTGAACGATGAGAAGATAGATGAGTGAAGAAATAACAACGTTTTCTTTATTTTTGCTGCTTCAACGTACGAGATTTATCACTTATCATTTGCATACAAAATTCTATAAGCGTTCAAAAATAATGTTTGTACAAGGGGTGAAACAAATGAGGCGTCGTCTTAGAGATTGGGGAGTGAAAATAGGTAGGTTCCCAACTGGGCAAAGAAATTTAATTACCGATGTTAAGGGAATAACTGTGGGAAATTTCACTTTAATTAAAGATGAACCTCATATTGCGAGAACTGGATTAACGGTTATAATGCCACATGAAAAGGATATATATGATGAAAATGTTTTTGCATCTACCTTTGTGATAAATGGCTTTGGAAAGTCGATAGGAATTATTCAAATAGAAGAAATGGGATTGTTGGAATCGCCGATAGTAATAACCACGACCTTGAATGTTGGTAAAATAGCTGATTCTTTGGTTTCATACATGATATCGAAACATCGGGATCTGATTACCTTCAACCCTGTGGTCCTCGAGTGCAATGATGGTAAACTGAATGATTCGAGAAGAAGATGGCTTGGTGAAAAAGAATTAATAGGAGCTATAGAAAAACTCAGTGAAGATTTCGAACTAGGAGCTGTGGGTGCTGGTACTGGAATGGTCGCCTTTGGATTCAAAAGTGGTATTGGAAGCTCATCGAGGATTGTGAAAAACGGCAACGAAAAATATACAGTTGGAGTTCTAACGGTACCAAATTTTGGAAGAAGAACTGATCTGATGATAAAAGGTATAGAAATCGGAAAAATGTTTGAAGGGAAGGAAGAAAATGTCTATGGTTCAATAATAATAATCATCGCAACAGATGCTCCCTTGATTCCAAAACAGCTCAAAAGGCTCTGTGTAAGAGCTACTCATGGGCTTGCAAGGACAGGTTCAAGGTCCACAAATCATAGTGGTGATGTTGTTTTAGCCTTTTCAAATGCTGTAAAGCTTCCAAGAAAACCAACGAATACAGTGAGCCTGGATTATATTCCAAACGATCTACCTGTTTTTCAAGATTTGATGGATGCAGTCGTTGAGGCTACAGAAGAAGCCATACTCGATGCTCTCTTTATGGCACAAGACATGATAGGAGTTAACGACACAGAGTATAAAGCTTTACCAGTTGAACAAATATTGAAATTTTTGATTTGATATGACTAACGTTTGGGAATACCGCGAGAGGATGGTATAATTTGAAACAATAATATCTCTTCTCTTTAGGGGGTGCTGTTTTTGAATTATGGTGAGAAATATTCTAAGCTTGGTAACGCTCTTGAACCTTCACTAATAGGTCAAATTCTGAAATATGCCAGTGATCCAGATGCTATATCCTTTGGCGGTGGAGTTCCTGATGCTTCCACTTTCCCAGCAAAAGAACTTGCTGACATTTCAAGAGAATTGATATTGAATGAATCGGGATATGTTTTGCAATATTCGTCAACTGAGGGGGATCTGGGACTCAGAAAAGAAATATTGAACTTGCTCTATCGATTTTATGGAATAAAGGGTTTAACTGAAGAAAATGTGTTGATAACGATTGGTTCTCAACAGGCTTTGGATTTGATAGCCAAGGTTTTTCTTGACGAGAGAAGTTACTATATAATAGATGACCCTGCGTACCTTGGTGCGTTGAGCGCTTTCAATACAAGGTTCTCTGAATTTGTAGCTGTTCCTCTACTCGGCGATGGAATAAACACAGATCTTTTGGAAGAAAAGCTGAAGATACTGGAAAAAAATGGTGAAATAAGGAAAGTAAAATTCATATATGTTATCTCAAATTTTCATAATCCAGCAGGTATAACCTTTTCACCTGATAGACGTGAGAAAATACTAGAAATAGCTGAAAGATATAACTTCTTCATTGTGGAGGATGATCCTTACGGTGCTCTCAGATTCGAAGGGAAAAAGGTAGATCCCATTTTCAAACTTGGAGGACAGAAGAGAGTTGTACTACTCAACACTTTCAGCAAGGTATTGTGTCCTGGCTTAAGAATAGGTGTCGTAATAGGTGATAAGGATTTAATCAAGAAACTTGCATTGGCCAAAGAAGCGGCAGTTTTGTGTTCGCCTGCGTTGAATCAAAGGTTAGCGGCGGAGTATCTAAAGAGGTATGATCTCCTTGAACATCTTAAACCGGTGATAAATCTCTACAAAAGAAAAAAAGATATCATGTTGGAAGCTTTGAAGAAGGAATTTTCGAATGTTGAAGGAGTGAAGTGGACAAAACCTGAAGGTGGTTTATTCATATGGATGACTCTTCCAAACGGATTTGATACAATGGAGATGGCCGAGATTGCAAAAAAGAAAAAGGTGTTTTACGTTCCCGGACAGGCATTCAGACCAAGCGGTGAAAGATCGAACTCTCTGAGACTCTCTTTTTGCCTTCCACCAGAGGAAAAAATAGTAAAAGGTGTTAAGAGATTGAAAGAGGTTGTGGAAATTTACTTTAACCAAAAATCAAACGTTTTAATTTGATGGAGTATTACCTTAAAACATCTATTTCCTCGATTTCTTTGAATATACCTATCACTCTATGAAATGTTACAGCCTTTCTGAGCTCTTCCATGTGCTTATAACTCAGGGAAGCTTCTACTTCGGTAAAGAATATGTAATCTCCAAGTTTGGTTTTTGCAGGTCGTGATTCAAGCTTTCTGAGATTGAACCCGTTTTTATAAAAGATCTCAAGGACATTTTTCAAAGAACCGGGCTTATCTTCAACTCCAAAAAACAATGCAGTTATTTTCCCGTTTCTGAACCCTCTTTCGCTTCTTTTCTTTCTTATAGCATAAAATCTCGTTGTATTGCCCAAGAAATCCTGTATCTTCTTTCGAACAACATGAAGTTTGTAATATTTTGCACCTGTTTCCGACATGATCACAGCACTGTTTTCATCCAATAGATTGACTCCATCCGCAGTTGAAGCTGTGTATTTGATCTCTGCATGCGAGAGATAATTGTTTATGAATCTCATGCACTGCGAAATACCCTGTGGATGAGAATAAACAGTCTTTATGTCCTTCAGATTCATGCTTTTCTTAGTTGCAAGACACTGGTTTATCTCTAAAGTAGCTTCACCGAATACCTCTACATCATAATTTAAAAGTGCATCAAGCACTGGAAATACCGTTCCATTAGTTGAATTTTCTATTGGAACTATTCCATAATCCACTTTTGACCCTTCCACAGCTTCTATAACTTCCGTCGTTGTTTGAAAATACTCTATCGGATCTCGGGAACCGACGAGATTTATTGCCATTTCCTCACTAAAACTACCGATTGGTCCAAGAACAGCGACTTTCTTCTCAAAACCGAGAATCCTTTTTTCTTCTTCTTTCAAAAGTTTTTCTATTTCTTCAAAGATCCTGTGTATCCTCACTGGATTCAAGTTCGTTTCAGAAATCAACGATGCCGCGATTTCATAGTTCATCCCGATCTTTCCATTTTGAATCATTTTCTTTAAAATATCGACTTTTTTCTCTATCAGTCTCAGTATTTCTCTATCGATTGAATTCAAATTCTCCATGCAAATCACCTGACTAAAATGTAGTTTCATATAGTATACACTATGATATTCATCATTCAAAAACTCGGTGAGATCAAGTTTTAATCTAATAATGATATAATATAGTGAAAAAATAAGGGTGGTAGATAACCTTGGCAAAGAGAATTCCAAGCTACAAAACCATAGAGAATCATATTTTGTATTTAATTGAAACTGGGCGTCTTAAACCTAACGAGAGGATACCATCTGAATCGACTTTAATGAAGATCTTCGGGGTGAGTAGAATAACAGTTAGAAGAGCTCTTGATGAGCTCACGATTTGTGGTTACATATATAGACTTCAAGGAATAGGAGCATTTGTGAGTCCAAAGCCTCGAAGAGAAACATTGGCTAACAAGGCAATTGGTTGTTTTTTACCGGGATATTCCGATTATATTTCCATGGGTGTTCTTGAAGGGGTCGAGGAATATTTACTCGACACGGATTATTATCCTGTATTTCAGATAATAACATCAAACGAAGCAGTTAACATGAGGAAATACGAACTTTTTAAGAAGCAGAAGATTAAGGGTCTGATGGTGTTTCCTACTTATGAAAATTTCAATTTCAAAGTTCTTGAAATATTTGGTCAAGATTTTCCAATAATCTTCGTTGACAGAAGGATGAGTGGATATAATATTCCGGCGATAGAATCTGATAATGTAAAAGGAGGATACGATGCTACTGAACATTTGATAAAGCATGGGGCAAACAAAATCGCATTCGTAACGGGTGAAGATATGAATTTCAGCAGTGTTTATAACAGATTTCAAGGGCTAAAAAAAGCAGCAAAAAACTACGGACTTAAGGACGATCAAATTCGGATTTTTTATAATTATGATGATGATTTTATGGATAGAATTTTGGAAGAAAAGATAGATTCTATTTTCGCTTGTAATGATATTACAGCGTTTGAAATAATATCGTTGCTTGAGTCAAAAAATCTGAGTATTCCTGAAAACATGAAAATAATAGGATTCGATGATATAGAGCTTTCAAAATTCATGGTTCCACCTTTAACAACCGTGAAACAATTTCACAAGGAGATAGGGAAAAGGGCAGCGGCAGCACTCATTGCCATGATAAACGGTGAATTTGATGATAGTTATCTCGAACCCGTTAGAACAGAATTGATAATAAGAAAATCCTGTGGATGTTAATTTCTGCCATGAATGATTTTCCTTAGATAATTTTCCTCATCCTTATCGTCTATTACTCCATCTAACTTTGCACAATAGATCTCTTCGAGTATCCCCTTGATTTCTTTACCTGGTTTAAATCCATACCTCTCTATCAACAACTTTCCGTTCACTTTCGTCAATTTGGTTTCTTCAACCTTGGAGATGTATTCTTTCAAAATCTTCTGTTGAGTATCATTTAAATATGCTGAAAGATAGTGGTATCCTTCATAAGTGCGTTTCCCGACAACTTTGTATATATCACAGAATTTCATACCTTCACCAAAGAAGCTCGGTAATACCGGTGCAATTTTCCAAAGTTCTTTCATCTCCTTTATGGATTTTCCCGACAATCCATATTTGTTTCTCAAATCGGCGAGATCTTCATCGGTATAGTACTCGAGAAATATGTACATGACGGCATAGAACCTGTTCATTTTCTTCAGAATCTTTTCATCAAATAAATTAGAAAAATTGAACATCCTTTCCAATTTTTCATCCATCAACGTTGTATAATAAGTCTTGGGGAACAAGTGAATTATCACATTGAATTCTGCCAATCTTCTTATAGCTTTCAAAGGGTTAGGCTCATTGAGTAATTTCTCAAATTCCTCTCTCAATCTTTGTCCGGTAACCTTTTCAAGATAACCATTTTCAACGGCATCCTTTAGGAGTTCCTTCGTTCTGTCCTCTATATTGAAATTGTATCTTTGTTCGAACCTGACGGCCCGCAAAATTCTCGTGGGATCTTCAATGAAACTCAGATTGTAAAGAACTCTTATTACACCTTTTTCAAGGTCCTCTCTACATCCGAAAAAGTCAAACAATTTTCCAAATTCGATTGGATTCAGCTTTATGGCCATCGCATTTATACTAAAATCTCTTCTATAAAGATCCTTCTTTATCGTGCTCAATTCGACCTTTGGGAGTTCAGCTGGGGCTTCATAATATTCTATTCGTGCTGTGGCTATGTCAACTCTGAGATCGTAATCTTTGAAGATCACGATTGCAGTTCCAAATTTTTCATGCTCGATTATTTTCACATTGAAATATTCCTTGAGTTTATGCGCATATTTTATGGCGTTCCCTTCCACTACTATATCTATATCGTAGTTTTCGACACCCAGCAACAAATCCCTGACGAATCCCCCTACAAGATACACAGGCATTTTGAGTTCATCACCAATATTCCCCAAAAGCCTCAGCAGATTCAGTAGACGTTTGGGGAGCTGCTTTTTTATTTTGTTCGTTATATCATAACTTCTCAGCTTTTCTTCAGATGTCATGGATTTAATCTGAAGCTTTTTCACTTCAACATTGTGCAAGCTTCTTATTATATCAGTTTTGGTTATTATTCCCGTTAAGATTCCGCCATCTATAACCGGTATTCTTCCAACACCTTTTTCAACCATCAATCTTCTGATTTCAGAAACGGGGGTTTTTGGTTCAACAACTACCAATTTGGTTGACATTATAGATTTGATGGGTGCATGATTTAAACCATGTTTTAATGCTTTTATTACATCTCTCTTCACCACTATCCCAACCAACTTGTTCCCTTCTATCACAGGGAGCCCATTGTGTCCTGTTATATCCATTATTTTGTTGACTTCCTCGACAGTCATGTCACTCAAGACAGTTCTCACAGGAGATGACATGATATCTCTTGCACGCAATATTGGGGTTAGATTTTTCTTCAAGGAAGATATTAATTTTTTGATAACTTCGTTTATTTCCACATCCTTGAAATTAGCTGATCCTGCCTTTTTGTGGCCACCTCCTCCGATTTCAAACATCGCTCTTCCAATGTCAATTTCATCCGATGAACTACGACCAACCACGTAAATTCTCCGTCCCATGCGAACTACACTGATCACAACATCGTATCCTGTGATCTCAAGTAACTTCGAGGTGATATAATTCACACCTCCAATGTATTTTTCCCTTTCGGCGATCGCAAGGTAGATGTCTATATCATTCAAACTGAAAGATTTTAGGTTGTTCAATAATTCTGTCAGAAGTTCCTGCTGTTCGTGAGTAAGCTCCAGACTCACAAAATCGTTTATCAACGTTAAATTCGCCCCATTTTCCAGTAACCAAGCAGCAACTTTCAAATCCTCTGGTGTGGTCGAAGAATACACGAAATTTCCAGTGTCCTCATAAATCCCTATTGAAAACAGTGTCGCTTCTATCTGATCGACATTTAAATGTTTCTCCATGATTTGTTTTACAAGTATCGTCGTAGTGGAACCGATCTCTCTAATGAAAGAATTTTCAGAAGAAATCGTATTGAGTTTCATTTCCGGATGATGATCGTAAACAACGATTTTTTCCACATTTTCTATCATTTTTGCGATCTTCCTTCCAAGACGTTCTTTGGATGCCGTGTCGACGATTATGACTTCTTCAATTGTTTCACTCTCATCTATTTGAGATTCCAAAATATATGTGAAGAACTCGGAATGTATCTCTAAAAATTCCTTCAAGTTTTTATTTGGAGTTCCGGAGATCACTATCTCAAAATCTGGGTAAAGTTTTTTGGCAGCAACGGAAGAAGCGAAGGAGTCGAAATCTGGGTCTTTGTGTGAAATTATTATCTTCACTTTTGCACCTCTTGACCATCAATCTTGGAGATAGTTATTTCTTCACCACCAGAAACGTTCAAAACCTTTGACGCATTTCCGCAGTTGATAGCTATTTCCAGGAATTCCGAGCTGTCCACATGCACCAACAACCGACCTTTTTCAACCTCACCGAAGACATCAACTAATTTCGCTTTTGCAAACTTTCCAAACACCTTCAATTGTAATTCTTGAAATTTTTCAAAACCTGCTTTTTCGAGTGAAGATTTATGTATATTGGTTGCTATATTTCCAAAATCATCTACAAAGGCCACCTCTCCATGCAAAGAACCATTCTCATCCACGAAAGATTTCCTTATGTTCAAAAATATCATATGATCGATTTCTTTGCCGAATTCTTCCAATGGAGTTCCTACACTCAAATGTCCCGCTGCGGCAGCGAAAATGTCTCTTCCATGGAAGGTAGTACTTGGAGGATTTCTATAAAATAAGTTAGGATTTTCAATGACTCTTACTTGTTTTATTCCCAGCTCTTTCGCAACGAGTGTGAACAATCCGTTGTCCGGTCCAACGAATTTGCAGTTGTTTCTTGTTTCAAGAATGATCGGTTTCCTTTCCGTACCAACTCCTGCATCCACAACGCACAAAAAAATCGTACCATCCGGGAAATCTTTGGCTGCACGAGATAGAATATAACAAGCTCTTCTCGCATCAAAAGGTCCTGCATGGTGTGTTATATCTATGATATCCGCTTGAGGATTTATCTGCTTGATGACCGATTTCGCCAC
>DQYP01000120.1 GCA_011043375.1 Thermotogaceae bacterium
GGATGTCCCCTATTTAAAGAATAATGGGGTTTTTGATAAATTTCAATACTCTTAGTTAACAGAATTTCGCAACACTAAGGGGGAATGATCATGCCCAAGGTCGTCAATTATAATCTTTATTTGGTTCCACCCCGTTGGCTGTTTTTAAAATTAGAATGTGACAATGGTTTAGAAGGTTGGGGAGAACCCGTAGTTGAAGGGAGAGCATTAACCGTCAAAGCAGCAACTGCAGAGTTAATAGAAAAGTACCTTCTTGGTCAGGAGGTTTCGAACATCAACAAACTTTGGCAGATATTGTACAAAGGTGGATTTTACAGAGGTGGCCCAATTCTCATGAGTGCGCTTTCAGGTATTGATCAGGCACTTTGGGATATAAAAGGAAAAATGTTAAATGTACCAATATATGAACTTCTTGGTGGAAAAGTTAGAAATAAAATAAAGGTTTATCGCTGGGTCGGTGGTGACGAACTTGATCCTCAAGTTGCAATTGAAGGCGCAAAAAAGGGTATAGAACAAGGTTTTAGAGCTTTGAAAATGAATGTAGCAGGAAAACTGGAATTCATTGAAACACCATCAAAACTCAGAAAAGTAGTTGAAAAAATAGCGAAAGTGCGTGAAGCACTTGGATGGGATTTTCATATAGCAGTGGATTTTCATGGAAGGGTAAGTCCATCGCTTGCACCGAAACTGTCTGAGATGCTCGAAGAAGTTGAACCATTGTTTATAGAAGAACCTGTTCCTCCAGAATATATATCAGAACTAAAGAAGGTGAGATTGAGGACAAATATCCCAATAGCATTTGGCGAAAGATTGTTCAATCGCTGGGATTTTAGACCTTATTTAGAAGAAGGTCTTGTGGATATATTACAACCAGATCTTTCTCATGCGGGTGGTATTACCGAATGTATGAAAATCTCAAACTATGCAGAAATCCATGGAGTATTGATGGCATATCATTGCCCACTTGGCCCAATTGCATTTGCATCGTCACTTCAACTTGCCACTGTGAACCATAATTTTTTAATTCAAGAAACAAGTTTGGGAATACATTACAACGAAGGATTAGAACTAACAACTTATTTGAAAAATCCAGAAGTTTTCAAAGTAGAAAGTGGCTTTATATCACCACCGAGTAAACCAGGGTTGGGTGTTGAAATAGATGAAGATGCAGTAAAAAGGCTCAGCAAGCAATTCAAAGATTGGTCTAACCCTATCTGGGTGCATGAAGATGGCTCATTTGCGGAATGGTGAATTGAAAAAATAATTAAATCGCAAAAAGCTTTCAAAAATCTTGGGAGATGGTTAAGCTGGAAAGTCCGAAAAAAATGCTTGAGATAATAGATTATATTGTGAGACATCCAAAAAAAGTCACAGTTTCGGAAGTATCACAGGAATTTGGAATGAGCATTTCAAATGCTTATAAATATATGAAAGTTCTTGAAGATTATGGAATAGTGATAAAAAATCCTGATAAAAGCTATATTCCAGGATTTAAGCTTGTAGAATATGGAAGTATCATTCTAAAGCGTATAACTCTCAGGGACATAGCGCACCCTCATTTAGTTGATCTAATGGTTAAAACCAATCAAACTATTCACTTGGTTTTAAAAGAGGGTAACTGGGGAATTTACATAGAAAAAATGGAAAGTGCTGAAAGTCTTTCAATGATATCCAAAATCGGTATGCGAATGCCTCTTTATTCAACGGGATTTGGGAAAGCGATACTTGCTTTTTTAAGTGAGGAAGAAATAAAAAAATATTTGCGAGAAGTAGAATTGAAGCGAAGAACTGAAAACACAATAGTCGATCCAGTCGAATTTTTGGAGGAACTAAATAAGATAAGAGAAAGAGGGTATTCTATAGACAATGAGGAAAACGAATATGGAATAAAATGTGTAGGAGCACCTATTTTTGATCATGATGGCAAACCAATAGCAGCAGTTAGCGTTTCTGGATCAGCAAATAAAATAACATTGGAATGGATAGAGGAAAACGCAAAATACGTTTTGGAATGCGCGAAAAAAATTTCCAAAAAATTGGGCTATAATTCTCAAACATCAAAAATTAGATAGGTCCGAAGCAACCTTTCGGACCTATCTAATTCCAACTTATGATAAGTTAAAGCTTTCAGTTCTGATAGCTCTTCTTCGTTTTTGCTAATGACCTTTGAAAAACCTATTTCCAATTTCTTCCTATTAATGTTTAAATTCAAATCTTTTGGAAATAAATTGTGTTTAGTAAAAAGGTATATCAATTCGTTCCCAACTTCGAATATCAAATCTTCGAATGTTTCATAATGAAATGTTTCATACTTCACTATCACATTTTCAAGCTTTTTTATTCCAAACAATTTCTCCAATAATGATATAATACTTTCTAAAAGTTCAATTTCATCTTTTCCCCAAACCTCAAATGCCAAGTCTGCCTGATGATCTATCTCTTTAAATCCCAAGCTTACTCCCTCACTATCGTAGCTGAAGAAATTTTATCACCCTCACCAAGATTTATAATCTTCACACCGCTTGTGACTCTACCCATGGTTCTAACGCTGGACGCCTGAAATCTTATAGTGAACCCGTTTTCGGTGACCACCAATATTTCATCATCATCTTTAACAGGTAAAACAGCTACAACTTGTCCTGTTTTGTTTATGTTTGAGACATTCTTTATTCCTGTTCCTCCCCTCGATTGCACTCTGTAATCCGATAGGGAGGTCCTTTTTCCATACCCTTTCGAACAAACAGTCAACAAGGTGAGGATTCCATCTTCCTTCACGATTGTCATGGAAACTACTTCATCTCCATCTTTCAAATTTATCGCATTGACCCCCATTGCTCCTCTACCCATTGGTCTAACATCATCTATTGGAAATCTTATGCACATACCATTCTTTGTTGATACCACAACGGTTTGATTTTCAGTAATATCAATTATACTTGCATCAACAACCTCATCATTTTCACGTATACCGATTGCGATCACCCCAGAGGTTCTGGCATTTTCAAATTCAACTATGGGAACTCTCTTTATTTTCCCTTTTTTCGTTATCAAAAACAAATGTCGTTTTTCATCGAATTCTTTTCCAATGTCTATAACCACCTTAACTTTCTCATCTTGCTTAGCACGCAAATAACTAAGAATATGCTTTCCCCTCGCACCTCTTGAGGTTTCTTCTATTTCATAGTTATTCAACACGTATGCTCTTCCTGATGATGCCACAACCATCGTTTTGTTCATTTTAGTTGTTGATATTATATGCTCCACGAAGTCTCCTTCACGTGTTCTCATTCCCATGACACCTTTTCCGCCTCTGTACTGCATTCTGTAGTTTTGAAGTGTAGAAGCGCTTATATATCCTTCGTGGGTAATCATTATTATTATTTCATCATCGCTTATAAGGTCTTCTATTGAAAAGCTTTTGGGCTCTGTGAATTCTATACTTGTTCTTCTATCATCGCCGTATTTACTTTTTAACTCCAATAATTCTTCTTTTATTTTTTTGTATATTTTTCTTTCATCAGATATCAATTCTTTCAATTGGGATATGGTTTTAGTGAGCTCCGAATGTTCTTGAAGTAATTTTTCGGACTCAAGTGATGTTAATCTACTGAGTCTCATGTCCAAAATAGCTTTGGCTTGTTCTTCGGTTACTCCTATTACTTCCTTCAACTCATTTATTGCCTCACTCGAGTCCTTGGAATTTCTTATCAAATCAACAACCGTCTCTATAGATCTGCTTGCTCTTATCAAACCCTCAATTATATGTGCTCTCTTTGATGCGTTTTCTAACTCGTACTCAGAACGCCTTAGTATTACATTAAGTCTATGCTTAAGGAACGCTTCCATTAATTCCTTGAGATTCATAACTCGCGGCCTTCTTAGTTCATCTATTACCAACATTTGAGCTGCAAAACTTGTTTCAAGACTGGTGTGTTTGTATAGCTGATTCAATACTATTTCAGGTTGAGCATCTCTTGTAAGTTCAACGACAACTCTTATACCTCTTTTATCTGATTCATCTCTAACATTTCTTATCACGTTTTTCTTACTATTCTTAGCAAAGTTAGCTATTTGCCCAATTAACCCTGCTTTACTGACTTGAAAAGGTATTTCAGAGATAACGATTGAAAAATTCTTACCTTTTTTCTCTATTTGTGCTTTTCCTCGAATTTTGAAGGACCCTCTACCAGTTTTATACATTGAAATAATGCCACTTTTGCCAATTATAATCCCACCAGTGGGAAAATCTGGACCTTTGATTAACTTAATGAGATCTTCAATACTACTGTTAGGATTGTCTATAAGAAAAACCAATCCATCGATTATTTCATTAATATTGTGTGGTGGTATGTTTGTTGCCATGCCAACAGCTATTCCAGAAGAGCCATTCAAAAGTAAGTTGGGTATTTTCGAAGGTAAAACTATGGGTTCCTTGAGACTTTCGTCAAAATTTGGAATGAAGTCAACTGTATTTTTATCTATATCTGCCAGCATCTCTTCGGCTATTCTTGACAACCTCGCTTCAGTATATCTCATTGCAGCTGGTGGATCTCTATCTATTGAGCCAAAATTTCCTTGCCCATCAACCAGCTTATATCTCATTGAAAAATCCTGTCCCATTTTCACCAGAGCATCGTATATCGCAGCATCGCCATGGGGATGATATTTTCCCATAACCTCTCCAACAATCCTTGCACTTTTTTTAAAAGATGAATTGTGTCTCAAACCCAACTCCATCATTCCATACAAAATACGCCTCTGAACAGGTTTGAGTCCATCTCTAACATCTGGTATTGCCCTCCCAATTATTACACTCATTGAATAGAGCATATAAGACTCTACAATCTCATCTTCCAACGGTTTTTTCAGTATTTCCTCTGACATCTATCAACTCTCCTTATAATACAGATATTTTGGAATTTTAAGAGACTTTTGCACCGGGCTTTAAGGAACCATCAACAGTTAAAATTTTTAATTTTCCACCATCTTTGGCCGCTAACAACATTCCTTGTGATTCTATTCCCATAAGTTTCGCAGGCTTGAGGTTAGCAACGACTATTATCAATTTTCCAATCAATTCTTCTGGTGAATAGTGTTTAGCTATACCAGCTACAATTTGTCTTTCCCCCAGTTCACCGAG
The DNA here is from genome assembly GCA_011043375.1 of Thermotogaceae bacterium. Lineage (GTDB taxonomy): Bacteria > Thermotogota > Thermotogae > B21-G9 > HyVt-16 > HyVt-16. The sequence continues at coordinate 5,141 of DQYP01000120.1, forward strand.
ATCCACCTTCAATTTTAAGAGTTTTTCAGATTTTTCTATTTTCTCAGCTTCCAAAACTTCTCCAACACGCAACTCAACTTTAGAAAAATCTTCTATAGTTATTATATTCAATTCTTCTGTCACCATTTTTACCTCCTCTTTAAATTTAGTGGCAGTAATCTTTTCAAATTTCTTGATATCTATTCGAGGGAACAGCGGTTTTCCGTGTTTCACTATCATTCCTGGCTTTAGTTTTCCCCATTTTTCTACAGCTTTATCGTTGGTTTCTTCCCATTCTTGAGCTATTCCAAGGCGCAAGTATATTTCCTTAGATGTTCTAGGCATTATTGGTTTTAAAAGGGTGGCAATTATCCTAAGTGATTCAGCCAAATTGTAAAGAACTGTTGCAAGTCTATCTTTGACAGCAATTTTAGAGAGTTTCCAAGGTTCTGTTAGATCTATATATTTGTTGGAAAGACTTATGAATTGCCAAAGTTGTTCAAGCGCCTGAGTAAATCTGAGGTTATCCATATTCTCAAAGAATTTTTGTATAGTTTCAAGAGAACCAAGGATCAATTGATTATCCACAGATTCCTTTTTAGAAGGTTGAGGAATCTTGGAATCAAAATTTTGGGCTATCATTGCCGTTGTTCTGTGCAGAAGATTACCCAGATCATTCGCAAGGTCGGCATTTATACGTCCAATTAGATTATCTTCAGAGAAGTCCCCATCTTTTCCAAAGTTTATCTCCCTCAAGAGATAGTATCTAATGGCATCTAAACCGTATTTTTCAACTAAAACTCTCGGGTCTATGGCATTTCCAAGTGATTTCGAGATCTTCTGACCATTGAAAGTTAACCAGCCGTGCGCATAAATTTTCTTTGGAAGGGGTAAACCAACAGACATGAGCATTGCAGGCCATATCAAGGAATGAAATCTGTTTATTTCTTTTCCTATGAGATGAAGGTCTGCAGGCCAGTAACGGTTGAATTTCTCTTCATCCCAGGTATAACCTATAGCGGAAACATAGTTTATTAGTGCGTCGACCCAGACATATATAACATGGTCTGAATCTCCTGGCATTGGAACTCCCCACTTAAAAGATGTTCTGGTTATACTAATATCTTTTAAACCTTTTTCCAATATCCTCAGCATTTCATTCCTTCGAAAATCTGGTTCAACAAAGTTTGGATTTTCTTGAAATATTTCCAAAAGCCTTTGGTTGTACTTTGAAAGTCTGAAAAAGTAATTTTCTTCGCTCACCCATCTGACTTTTCTTCCACAGGAAGGGCAGGTTTTATTTTCTCCAAGCTCATCTTCGTTCCAAAAACTCTCACAAGGAACACAATACCATCCCTCGTATTTCCCTTTGTAAATATCGCCGTTCTCTTTAATTTTCTCCACGAACCTCTGAACCACTTTCATATGCAGTTCATCAGTTGTTCTTATGAAATAATCATTAGTTATTTCAAGATCTTCCCAAAGCTTTTTAAATTTCTCCGCCAATTCATCACAGAACTCCTGTGGGGATTTTCCAGCTTCTTGAGCCGCATTCAAAACTTTTTGTCCATGTTCATCTGTACCTGTTAGGAAAAAAACATCATATCCTCTGAATCTTTTATAGCGTGCAATTATGTCGGCTATTATAGTAGTATATGCTGAACCTATGTGAGGTTCCGCATTTATATAGTAAATCGGGGTGGTTACATAAAATTTTGGCTTCATCTAAAGTTCACCTCCGAATCTTTATCGCAACTTTATTGCCAAATCAAAAAGTGTGGAAACCAAAAACGAATCTATGAATATCAGTAAAAGTATGCCTATAAAGGGTGTTATATCGAACGGTCCAATTGGGGGTATTATCCTCTTTAAAGGCCATAAAACTATATTAGCAAGAGCTTCCAAAAACTGGTTTATTGGATGATACCGCAAAAAGGGGAACCAGCTGAGAATCGAATGAATTATTATAACAACGATTTCAACTTCAATCGCGATTCTCAAAACAACAGCAATTGCATTTATAAAATTCGCGAGCACAAACATCACTTATCCCTCCGTCCAAATATGGCTGTACCTATCCTTACCATAGTTGCTCCTTCTTCCACAGCGACTTCAAAATCATTACTCATTCCCATTGAAAGCTCAAGTTTTTCCAAGCTGAATTCTTTAGATATTGAGTCCTTAATATCTTTCAATCCCTTAAAAACCCATCTGATTTCTTCAGGATCTTTCACAAATGGTGCCATGGTCATGAAACCCTTGAATCTAATATTCTCGAGCTTCAGGGCTTTTTCAACGATATGTTCGATTTCGTTTGGTTTAAAACCGGCTTTTGTTTCTTCACCTGAGATATTGACTTCAAATAAAACATCCTGGATTTTTCCAATTTTTTCTGCTCTTTTGTTGATTTCGAGAAGTAAATCAACACTGTCAACTGAATGTATCAATTCTGAAAATTTTACAACATATTTTACCTTGTTCCTTTGAAGTCTACCAATGAAATGCCATCTTATATCAAAGTCCTTCAAAGCCTCGACTTTTTCTCTCGCCTCTTGTGCTCTATTCTCACCAAAAATTTTCAATCCAATTTCATACGCAATTTTTATTGCCTCCACAGGAACAGTTTTGCTAACCGCAACCAGAGTTATATTATTTGGATCCCTACCAACTCTTTCAGCACTTTTTCTGATCTTCTCAAATACCTTTTTTACATTGGCATCAATCAGAGTTCTTATATCTTCAGTCATCGTTTTTCCATAATCCTCCCTGAATTCCTTTGATTTTCAATCCGAAAAGGCTATAAGCTTTCTCGGTAGCCATTCTCCCTCTGGGAGTTCTAACGATAAAACCTGCCCTCAACAGATACGGCTCATACACTTCGCTTATGGAATCATGTTCTATACCAACCGATGCAGCAATGGATTTTATTCCAGCAGGTCCACCGTTGTAGTTTTCTATCAGAACTTTTAAAATTTTTCTGTCGAGTGGATCCAAACCATACTCATCTATCTCTAAAATTTCCAGAGCTTTTTTGGCGATTTCGAGATCTACCACATTTTTTCTTTCAACCGTTGCAAAATCCCTGATTCTCTTTAAAAGTCTATTTGCCACCCTGGGAGTCCCTCTTGAACGTCTAGCAATCTCCAAAGCGGCTTTTTCATCTAACGCTATATTGAGTATACTTGCTGATCTAAGCACGATCTTTTTTAGATCCTCTTCACTGTAAAAATCTAATTCCAAACTTATACCAAACCTATTTCTCAGTGGTGAGCTCAAAAGCCCCATCCTAGTGGTTGCACCCACTAACGTAAAAGGTGAAAGATCTATTCTTATCGATCTCGCGCTCGGACCCTTTCCTATCATTATATCCACTGCAAAGTCTTCCATTGCTGTGTATAGAACTTCCTCTATTGTTTTGTTTAGCCTATGTATCTCGTCTATAAACAAAACATCTCCTTCCTCGAGGGATGTGAGTATGGCTGCAAGATCTCCTTGTTTTTCTATAACTGGTCCGCTTGTTATATGCAATTTAGTATTGAGTTCATTCGCTATTATATAGGCAAGCGTAGTTTTTCCAAGTCCTGGTGGACCAGCTAATATAACATGATCCAAATGTTCGTTTCTTATCCTTGCAGATTCTATCGCTATAGAGAGCTTCCTTGTGACCAATGGTTGCCCTATAAATTCATCAAGAGTTTCAGGGCGCATTCGAGTTAAAACAATATCATCTTTTGCCGGTTCAGGTGAAACCAGTCTATCTTGTCTTTCCACACAATTACTCCTCTCTTAATCTTTAATCTCATGGATGTAGTCTGTACAAGGTCCTCGCAAAAGGTATTGCTTCTCTTATATGTCTTAAACCGCAGATCCATGCAACCACTCTTTCCAATCCCATACCAAAGCCACTGTGTGGAACAGAACCAAATTTCCTTAGATCTAAATACCAGTCATAAGATTCCAAAGGAAGGTTATTTTCTTTTATTCTTTCAACCAAAAGGTCGTAATCATGAATTCTTTGAGATGCCCCTATTATTTCACCATATCCTTCTGGAGCCAACATATCATCGCACAGAACAACTTCAGGCCTTTGAGGGTCAGGTTGCATATAAAAAGCCTTTATGTGTCTCGGATAATTGAAAACTATTACCGGTTTATCAAATTCTTGAGAGATAGCCGTTTCCTCATCTCCACCGATATCATCTCCCCATTTTATATTAAATCCCTTCCTTTGTAGAAGTTTTACAGCATCATCATAACTTATCCTTGGAAACGGCGGCTCGATTTTTTCAAGTTTGGAGATATCCCTATCTAATGCTTTTAAATGATTCTCAGCGTGCTCAAGTGTTTTCTGGATCACATAGGAAACCAAATCTTCTTGAAGTTTCATATTGTCTTCATGTTCATAATACGCAACCTCAGCCTCGTTCATCCAAAATTCCGTTAAATGCCTCCGAGTTTTTGACTTCTCAGCTCTAAAGGTTGGTCCAAAGTTGTAGACCTTTCCAAAAGCCATACAAGCTGCTTCAAGATAAAGTTGTCCTGTTTGTGCCAAATACGCTTTGCCGTAATCAAAATAATTCACTTGAAACAGATTCCCTGCTGACTCTCCAATAGCCCCTGTGAATATGGGAGTATCTATCAAAACAAATCCTCTCGAATCATAAAATTCTCGTATGGCTTTTACTATTTCATGTCTGATTCGAAGGATATGAAATTGTTTTTTTGATCTAAGCCATAGATGTCTATGATCCATCAAAAAATCTATGCCATGTTCTTTTTTCCCAATGGGATAATCCTCAATGGGGACCTGAACGATTTTGAGATTTGAAACCTCTATTTCTACTCCGCTCGGAGCTCTTGGGTCTTCTCTAACTTTTCCTTGCACTATTATACTGGACTCGAGTCTCAATCTTTTCGCATTTTCAAATATTTCTTCATCGACTTTGCTCTTTTCAAGTACTCCTTGCACAAATCCTGTGCCATCCCTAATTTGTAGAAAATGTATTTTACCACTGGACCTCTTGTTGTACAACCAACCTTTTATTTCTACGTTCTCGTTGATATATTTTTTCAAATTTTCTATATATACCCAGCTCAAGACCTTTACCTCCTTGCTCATTTTACTGCTTTTCTAAAAACATCAAAGGAATTTTTATGTTCTTTATCATGCTCCAAATGCTTATATCTGTTGTATGCCATTTCTGCAAATTTTCCAACTATTGATTCCAAATCGCTCTTCTCAAAATACTCCTTAAGAATATCTTTTAATTCACCCTCAAACAAATATTTTCTTTCGGTTTCTGGTGCGAAACCGATGTACTCTATATAATTCTCAGGTAGATCTGGTAATATCAGTTTGAAAAGTTTAAATATAGTGTCAATGAAGACGTTCGCAACATCATTGATCCTTTTTGCTTCATTCAACGCTTCCCTATAACGGTGTACGAGTTCCTTTTCATACTTGACAAAAGACAATTTATCACCCATGAAATCCCTCCCATCATCATGTTCTATTAACTAAAAGTATTGAAAAATATTCAAAAGCTTATTATCCTTACTTCGTTACTCATCAATAGCATCTCATATTCTCTCACTGTATTAATAATATCATATATGCTAAAATCTATTTGTGCCAAAACGGAGGGATGAAATGGTGAGTAGTACAAAAAAATTGAAAATTGTTATGTTCTCTGAAACATATATTCCGCAAGTTAATGGTGTTGCCACATCGATACATCTATTTAGAAAATATCTTGAAAAACGTGGCCATGACGTTTATATTGTTGCTCCTGCTTCACCTGAAAATGATGACAAAGTTCTTTTGATTGATGGAATAACTTTCCCAATGGAAAAGCAACATAAATTACCAATACCAGACAACAGGCTGATAAACAATCTCATATTGGAAATAGATCCCGACGTGATACACAGTCACGCCCCATTTACTTTGGGAATAGCAGCGTTGAGAACCCAAAAAAAATTCGGCATACCACATGTACATACTTACCACACCCTTTTAGTTGAATACAGACATTACATTCCGAAACCATTCACTCCTCCAAGAAATGCAGTAGAAGAATTCAGTGCATGGTTTTGTAATCAAGTGGATCATGTGGTTTCTCCAACTGCAGAAATTAAAGCGGAGCTCCAAAAATATGGAGTAGAAAAACCGATAACAATTTTACCAACCGGAATAGATATCGAATCTTTTGAAAAACATGATAAATTTAGTATAAGGGAAAAACATGAAATCACGTCAAACGATAAGATTCTGCTTTTTGTTGGAAGATTAGCAAAAGAAAAGAACCTGGAATTTATATTGGAGATCTTTGAGGAATTATACAAAAAATTTAGAAAAATCAAATTGATAATCGTTGGAGATGGACCGATGAGACCGAAAATAGAAGAATACAAGAATGAAACACAAGCGGGAAGGAACATAATACTCACTGGGTATATCAAAAGAAATGACTTGATAGAGTATTATAAACAATCAGACTTATTCATCTTTGCTTCAGTAACAGAAACCCAAGGACTGGTTGTTCTGGAATCCTTAGCGGCTGGTACACCCGTAGTTGCTGTGGCAAAAAAGGGTATAAAAGACGTTCTAATGGATGGTCAGGGAGCCTTGTTAATCAATGAGGTCGATAAAACTGAGTTCTTAAAAAAAGTTGAGGAACTCTTGACAAATGAAGAACTCCTTGAAAATCTTTCAATTCTTGGAAAAGAGTACGTAAAAAACTATTGGTCAATGAATATCATGGCTGAAAAACTTGAAAAGTTATATTTTTCTTTAGAAAAAAATGTCAAGTCAAATCGTAGTTTCAACTTCAACTTGTTTTCAAACATGATCTATAGGCTTTCAAAAATAGGAGATAAAATATTCAAAACGGAGGAGGAAGAATGAATGTTTCCCGTGCATGTTATAGTTGCGTATTTAACAGCTGACTATGCTTTTACGAACACGAATAAAATCAAAGCCATGGATAGAAAGGAGCTTTTTAAACACTGGATTTGGGTAGTATTGATATTTTTGGCGTTTACCTTCGATACACTTTTGAAGACCTTTTATGGCCCAATAATCTTGATGATCTTATTGGGATTCCACTTTTACAATGATCTTTTGAAAAAGAAAAATTTACTTCTTTCCGAATTTTTAGGAATAACTACATCATTTGTAATTAATATCATATTCATAAAACAGCTCAGAAATTCGTATATAACACCAGAATTCTCCTTCTATTTGTTAGGAATGCTATTAGTTTCAGTTGTGGTGAGCACGATTGGAAGATCTTTGAAGATCATAGATGAAGATTCTACAGATTCAGATGGAATATCTGAACGCTTAGCGATTTACATTTTCCTTTATGCAGGACAGTATCTTTGGGTGTTTATGTCCATAATAACAGCGTTGGTTTATAGATTGATAGTGCAAAAGAAAGCTAATTCGTATTGGCTTTTAAGTCCTTTACTTGGAATAATCATTGGTATCCTATGGAAAGTGATGCTCTGAGGTGCTTAGATGAGTACATATGTTATAGGAGATATTCATGGATGTTTCAAATCGTTAAGAAATTTGATTGATATTTTGCCTCTAAAAAGCGATGATAAATTGATATTTTTGGGCGATTATATAGACAGAGGTCCCAATAGCAAGGAAGTTGTAGAGTTTCTCATACAACTCTCAAAAAGTTATGAATGTGTTTTTATTCGCGGAAATCATGAGCAAATGTTGCTTGACAGTTTCAAAGAAAGTGTGATTTCACAAATTTGGTATTTCAATGGTGCTGCTGCAACTTTAAAAAGTTACGGTGGAATCTCGAAGATCCCGACTTCTCATATGGATTTTTTCGTTTCAACTAAATATTATCATATAATTGAAAATCTATTTTTTGTCCATGCAGGTGTGAAACCCAAGGTAGCTCTGGAAAATCAACGATTGGAAGATTTCCTATGGATAAGAGATGAGTTCATATACTCAGATGATCCACTACCAGGCTTTAAAATCATCTTTGGTCATACTCCTTTTGAAAAACCATTGATATTGCCCGATAAAATAGGTTTAGATACTGGTTGCGTGTATGGTGGAAATTTGAGTTGCCTTTGCTTAGAAGAAAACACAATATTTCAGGTACCCTGTTCTGATTAATTGTAACTTGATTTGATCGTTACATCTATTGTTTTATTGATAATACAAGTGAAATATACTTTTGTTATAATTAAAGTGAAAAAAATCACAGAGGAGGTGGCAATATGTCTGATTTAACCTTCAAGGTTTCCGCGGTATCCAATGGCCCTGGAAAAACGACCGTCAAAGCAAGAAAATTTACCATGGTTATCGATGAACCACCAAATCTTGGTGGAACAGATGAGGGTGCAAATCCTGTCGAATACTTGCTTGCAGCGCTGGCGGGTTGTTTGAATGTTGTTGGCCATTTGGTAGCAAAAGAAATGGGGATAGATATAAGAGCGCTTTCAATGGAAATTTCAGGAACTTTGAATCCAGACAAATTATTTGGCAAAACTACAACGGATAGAACCGGTTATAAAAATATAAACGTTGTTTTAAAGATCGATACTGATGCCGATGAAAACAAATTAAAAGAATGGATAAAAACTGTGGAAGAAAGATGCCCAGTTTCAGATAATCTTCAACATCCAACACCGATCGATATCAGTTTTGAGAAAAAATCCTAAAGAAATGAGGGGAATTTTATTCCCCTCATTTCTTTTAATAGCTTGAAAAATCAATGACTTTCAAATCTATACCATCCAGATCCCACATCAAAAATTACATATCCTTCCTTTACTTCTAAAAAATCGAGGCCTTCTGCTTCATCTTGAATTTTCCCATTGGAGAAGATCTCTTTACCAGATTCCTTGATTATACCCTCATTCATCAGTGGGACAAACACAAGGGCCTTCGTATTTACCGGTACTGAGACTATTAACTCGAATTTTTCATCGAATTTTTCCCATGAAACAATTATATTTCCTGTAAGCGTAGCTAGCTCTGCTCTAGCATATTTAAGTTCATCAACAAAATATGGTTTTACCCTGAATTTCTTCCACCCTGGTTCTAAAATGGACAATCCAGCGATGTATCTATAAAACCACGCATCAATACTCCCCAACATTATATGGTTATGTGAGTTCATCCCTCCACCTTCAAGCTTTTCCCATCTCTCCCATAGTGTTGTTGCTCCTTCACTTATCATGTATCCCCATCCCGGATACGTCCTTTGTGTTGCTACCTTGTAAGCAAGGTCAAATCTCCCATTATCCGATAGAACATCAAATAGATACCTTGTCCCTACAATCCCGGTATCAAGGTGTGAATCTTGATGAACTTCTATTAACTCAACCAGAGTTTTGAATATGGCATCTTTATATTCCTCTGGCACCATGTTCATATAAAGCGGTAAAGCGTTTGATGTCTGTCCAGTCGGTGTCGTATCCTTTGGACTCATCTTTATTCCAAGATAGAAACATTTTTCACTACCAACAAAGTCTGCTCCTTTTTTCAAAAATTCCTTGTTGAAGGCTTCTTTTATTTCCGATGCAAGCTTCTCATATTCTTTTTGTTCTTCTTCTTTACCCAGTACTTCTGCTATCTTCGAAAGAGTCAGTGCATCACTGTAATAGTAGAAGGTCGAAGTGAGCTCAACAGGTGTTCTTTTGGGAAATATTGATCCTGGAGGGCACCAATCTCCATACTTTCCGAGATTTCTAATTATATGGTCATCGGAATTCTTTCTTAAAAATTCCACGTAGTTTTTCATGGAATCATAGTGTTCCTCGAGGATCCTTTTATCTTTATAATAAAGGTATAAATAC
>DQYP01000180.1 GCA_011043375.1 Thermotogaceae bacterium
ATAAAGTTACTAAAAGCTAAAAGATGGCTTTCGATACAAGTTCATCCCAATGACGAATACGCCATAAAAAATGAGAACGAACCGTGGGGCAAAAATGAGGCATGGTATTTTCTTGAGTGTGATACGGAAACCAAAATAATAAATGGTGTGAGTGTCAAATCAAAACAAGAACTTGTCGATGCCATTGAAAGTGGCGAAATCGAAAAAGTTCTCAACTTTTCGAAAATCTCAAAGGGAGATTTTATATATCTAAGAGCTGGGACGGTCCATGCACTTGGTCCAGGAGCACTCACGCTGGAAGTACAGCAAACATCCGATCTGACATATCGACTTTACGACTGGGGGAGTAATAGAGAACTACACTTGAACAAAGCACTCGATGTGATAGATTTTGATAATCCTGTATCCGAAGTTGTAAAACTCGGTGATGCCTTTTCAAGTCCATACTTTAAAATCTCAAAGGTTGGAAAAGAAAGTGAAATAGAAGGTTTTTCCGTTTTATTCCTTTTGGAAAAATCCACGATTGATGGTGATCCTTTGAATGAGTACTCATGTGTTGTAATACCACCAGATTCTATGGTTCATTTCGAGGGCAGTTGTATAGAATTTAGACTTGGGGAATTTTGGAAAAAATGGATCAGGACTGATCGAGGGCTTTAACGATCTCTTGTGCAAATTCCATAGTTCCAAGTGGTTCCACGTCAAGCTTTTCAGCAAGGTCCAAAGTTACTTTTTGTGATCTTATGGTTTCTTTAGCAGCCGATTCTATAGCTTGTGCTACCTCACCCCATCCCATGTATTTGAACATCAAAGCTCCTGAAAAGATTAAAGAAAGAGGATTGGCTATATTCTTTCCCGCTATGTCGGGAGCCGTGCCGTGGACTGCCTCGAATATTGCCACTTTATCCCCGATGTTCATACCCGGGGCTATCCCTAATCCACCAACTAAAGCTGCCGCTGCATCGGATAAATAATCACCATTCAAATTGGGTGCTATCAATATATCGTATTTTTGAGGATGAAGAATCAATTGTTGAAACATATCATCCGCTATTCTACTATCGAAAGTGATTCTCCCTTCTTCTTTACCGGTGGCAGTTATATTTCCAAACTCTTCCTCTAAAACTTCGAGCGCCCATTTCAGAAATGCTCCCTCTGTATATTTCATTATGTTTCCTTTGTGAACTATCGTTATTTTCCTTCTATTGTTTTCTATAGCATATTCCACAGCTTTTCTAACCAATCTTTTTGTAGCAAATTCACTTATAGTTTTCAAAGCTATTCCTGCGTCTTCTCTTATATTGACCTTCAAGCTCTCTCTGAAAAATTCTCTTATTTTAGTGGCTTGTGGATCTGTTGACTCCCATTCTAAACCTATATAGACATCCTCCGTGTTTTCTCTAAATATCACTAAATCAATATTTTCAGGGTTTTTCAAAGGTGAAGGAATCCCTTCAATCCATTTAACCGGCCTAATGTTGGCATAAAGATCAAAAATTTTCCGTAATTCAACGTTTAAACTCTTGTATCCACCACCTACAGGTGTTTTCACAGGTGATTTTATAGCGATTACGTGATCATTTATCTCTCTTATGGTCTCATCTGGTAACAGGGTCCCATACTCTTTCAATGCCCTCTCTCCTATCAGCACTTCTTTCCAGTATATTCTTCTTTTTCCACGATATATCCTCTCTACAGCTGCGTTCCACACTAACATGGAGGCTTCCATTATTTCAGGACCTATGCCGTCACCTCTAATGAAAATTATTTCAGGATTCACCGGCACAAACAACTTACCATCTATGAACTTGATCTTTTCTGCCATTATTCTGACACCTCTGGAAAATCCCCATATTTTTTGATGTAATTCGTTATTCCCCCTTCTTTCAGTATTTGCATCATAAAATTCGGTATTGGTTCAAATTCATAAACCTCATTTTTAGTTATATTTTTTATCGTTCCATTTTCAAGATCCACAGAAAGTTCATCTCCTTGTTCAATTCCGTCAGTTTCTTTCAATTCAACCAGTGGTAATCCTATGTTTATCGCGTTTCGATAGAATATTCTCGCGAACGACTCGGCTATTATACAGGACACCCCCGCCAACTTTATAATCCTTGGTGCATGCTCTCGTGAAGAGCCAAGTCCGAAGTTTTTACCAGCAACTATCAGATCTCCCTTTTTTACTTTCTTTGAAAAATCTTCCATTGCGTCCTCAAGGACATGCATAGCTAGTTTTTGAAGATCATTTCGTAAATGAAAGTATCTTCCGGGTGCTATTAGATCTGTCGATATATTATCCCCAAATTTCCAAACCTTTCCTTTTATCATCATCTTATTCAACTCCCTTGATCAAAGAAATCTCCTTGGATCTGTTATCTTTCCCGTCACTGCAGCAGCTGCTGCGGTAGCGGGCGATGCCAAAAATATCTCAGCATTTGGATTCCCCATTCTGCCCTTAAAATTCCTATTCTGGGTTGATAAAACTTTTTCGTTGTCCCCCAAGACACCCTGATGAATTCCAACACATGGACCGCATCCAGGGGGTATGATCACCGCTCCAAGTTCCACAAATTTCTCTATTATTCCTTCCTTTAGAGCTCGGTTTAGAATATTCTTGGATGCAGGTGAAACTATCAAACGAACATTTGGAGATTTACCGTTTTTTTCCAATATCTTCAACGCTGTTGTCAAATCATTTAATCTTCCGTTGGTGCATGTTCCTATAAAGATCTGATCTATCTTTATATTCTCTTTTTCCAACTCTGAGACAGGCTTGACATTATCAACCTGATGTGGCACAGAAACCATAGGTTCCAACCTTGATGCATTCACTTTCACTACTTTCTCGTACGATGCATCAGGATCGGGAAATATTTTTCTAAAGTCACTCCCTCTACCACTGCTTTCCAAGAATTTTTTAGTGGTTTCATCCGTTGGTATCAGACCTGTTTTGGCGCCAGCCTCAACTGCCATATTACTCAGGGTAAAACGATCATCTTGTCCCATACTCTCCACACACTCTCCAACAAACTCGATCGCTTTGTAGGTTGCACCATCGCTACCCAATATCCTCATGATCTCGAGTATCACATCTTTTGGGTATACCCCTACCATCAACTCACCTTCTATAATAACCTTGATAGTTTCAGGAACCTTAAACCAAATTTTTCCTAATCCGAAGGCTATTGCCACATCAGTGGATCCCATTCCAGTTGCAAAAGCTCCAAGGGCACCTGAAGTGCAAGTATGTGAATCCGCTCCAACTACAATATCACCGGGTTTAACATATTTTTCCACGAGTATCTGGTGACATATCCCTTCTCCAATATCGTGTAAATATGCCGATGTACTTCTTGCAAACTCTCGCATGAGTTTTTGAGAGTTTGAAAGCTCCTTTCTTGGGCTCGGCGAAGCGTGATCTATAACTAACAAAGCCCTTTTCACATTCACATCCTTGAATCCCATCTTTTTAAATTCCTCGATCATCAGCGGACCTGTTCCATCTTGAACCATTGCAACGTCTATTTTTGAAATCACCATATCTCCCGCTTTGACATCTCTACCAACATGTTCTGAAAAGATTTTCTCAGTCATCGTTTTTCCCATAATATCTCCTCACCTTTCATCAATTGGAGTGTAATCCTTGTGCATGGAGCCTATATACTTGCTTGATGGTCTAAAAAGTCGGTTGTTTTTTGTGTATTCAATCACGTGAGCTGTCCAACCGACAACCCTCGAAAGAGCAAAAAGAGCGGTGAACATTTTCCTGGGAAAGCCCAAATAACTATAGAAAATTCCAGAATATAAATCAATATTTGGATACAACCTCTTAACTGGATTGTTAACCAAAATTTCCTCCAATTTCTCGGCTATTTTGAGATATTTATAAAGCTCATCATTATGGTCGGTGATTACACTCTTCAACAATTCCTTTATGTAAACTGCCCTTGGATCGTAAGTTTTATAAACTCTATGCCCGAATCCCATGATACGTCGTTTCAATTTGAAAGACTCCTCCACGTACTTTTCTACATTGTTTATGGCACCTACTTCTTCCAACATATTCAAGACACGCTCATTGGCTCCCCCATGAAGCGATCCTTTTAGTGCTCCAAGTGCTCCAACAACGCAAGAATACATGTCCGATAGAGTAGAACCAATGACCAATGAACTGAAAGTGGAAGCATTCAACCCTTGTTCCATGTGAAGAATCAGGCAAGATTCTAATGCCTCAATGAATTCTTCATCCTCCAGATTTTCAAAGCACATCCAATAAAAATTTTCTATATGGTTCAACGAGGGATTAGGAGGTATAATTTTCAAATCATTTGAATATCTATAATAATAAGCAATGATGGTAGGAAGGATCGATGTAATCTTTATGGCAGTTTCATAAAGATCCTTGGAATTTCTCCAATCTAACGCACCGATCAATGACAAAATTGTTTTTAAAACATCCATATAATGAAGATCCTTCGGCAAATCGAACAGAACTTTCAAAACTTCCCTTGGTAATTCTCTGGCCTCTCGAAGTTTTCTCTCTAATTCTTGCAACTCCAATCTGTTTGGAAGATGATCATTCCACAGCAAGTATGCAGTCTCTTCAAAAGAAGAATTGCTTGCTAAAGTTTCTACAGGGATACCACGATAGGACAATTTCCCTGCTTTACCATTAATGAAACTAATCGAAGTTTCACAAACAACAACACCTTCCAAACCTCTTGAAATTTTGTTATCCATTTTTGCCCCCAACAGATCGACATGTAAAAAATTTTCCTATATATTAACATACAAACTTGAAGTTTTCTTTTAATCTAATTTAAACAATTATAAAGTAGAAAATCTTTAGTTCATCACTTTACAATTTAATAACAAGCAGTATAGATAAGATATAATTTGCAATAGTTACGTGGCCAAACCTTATAAAAGAGTTTCCATCGAAAAGTGTATACAATTGGTGGGATGAGATATGGATAATGTAAAAAGGAATTTCTTCGCTTTTTTATGGCACAGTGTTTTTCTTGCACTCGCTGCTACATTTATAGATATGAACACAGTTACATCATCCCTCATTTTAGAAGTTGGGGGTAGAGAAATAGCCTTAGGCTTGGTGACAGCCATATTCGTTGGTGTTCCACTTCTTGTTCAATTGATATTCGCGAGCTTTCTATCATCGAAAAATAGGAAAAAACCGTTTCTACTGCTTGGCATATACATGCGAGTTTTTTCTCTGGCAATAATAGGTGTTCTCCTGATTTCTCCGATCAGTGGCACTTCGTTGTTAACACTCATAATAGTATCCATCTCCATATTCTCATTCAGCGGTGTTTTTGCCGGTGTGAGCTATACTGATCTTCTCGGAAAATCCATTCCCAAGGATTCAATACGCAAGTTCATGTCCTACCGTCAAATATTAAAAAGTGTCTTTGCGATCTTAGGTGTCTTCGCTGCTAAGATGGTCTTGAGGATTTACAAGTATCCAAAGAATTATTCGGTTATGTTCTTCACAGCATCTCTACTGTTGGGAATAGCATCCATAGGATTCTGGATGATAAAAGAAAATTATGAGGCGCACAAGAAGTTACCATCGTTTTGGAGAATATTGAAGAGTGTTCCTAGCGTGATCGTAAAAGATAAAAATCTAAGAAATTACATATTTTTCAGTAATTTCACCGGTTTTGGATTGATAATAGCACCCTTCTACATATTACTGGCTCGTAAAACTTTCACACTATCCAACGATTTCGTTGGAATTTTTCTGCTTTTTCAAATGATCGGTATAGCGGTTGCGAGCTTTTTCTGGGGTAGCTACCTCAGACGTAATGGCTATAGAAAGGTTTTAAACAGATGTGTGATTTTAGGCACTACTATTCCTGTTTTAGCGTTGATCTTGAGTTATGTGAATCCATACGTGTATTCAGTCATCTTTTTTCTTTCTGGATTCACATTGAGTGCACGTCAAATGAGTTTTGAAGGGGTGCTGATTGAAATAAGTACCATCGACAACCGAGCACTGTACATCGGTATTTCTGGTGCTTTGAATCTTGTAACTGCTTTGCTACCATTGATTATGGGTATTTTAATAAAATACATTGGTTTTTTTATTGTTTTTCCACTGGTTAGCTTGATGGTGATAACAAGTCTGTTCTTCTTGAAAAATATAAGCGACATCGATTGATTCTCTTCAAATTCCGCATATTATCTGATCTTCATCCAGTTGTCATTGCTCTTTCTTTTGTTAAGCAATCATAAATTTTACTTGACAAAATAAAAAATCTGGCATTATAATAGCAAAGGTATCGCAAACGATTGCGGGGAGTTTCCATATGGCTAAAAATGATAAGGTGACAATTCGCGATATTGCAAAAATTCTGGGAATTTCTCCATCCACGGTGTCGCGAGCGATGAGTGGAAAACCTGGTGTCAACAAAGATTTGAGAAATAGAATCTTAACACTCGCCAAAGAGCTTGGATATATCCCAAATATCGCGGCGAAATCTTTAAAAACAAGCAAAACCCAAACAATAGGTTTGCTTGTCTCTGACATAAGAAACCCTTTTTTCCAGTACTTTATGAGTGGTCTTGAAAAAGTGTTATTTTACAGGGGCTATAAATTCATTGTTTGTAACACGGATGAGGATTTAAAAAAAGAAGATGTGTACTTGAAATGGCTTTTAGAACATGGAGTGGACGGGATCGTTGCTTCGCCATTGACAGACAAGGAAGGTCACAGTAATAAGATGCTGTACAGAAAAGCAAAAAAATTTGGAATCAAAGTTGTTTTTTATGATCGATTGTTGGATGGAGATAATGACTTTGACAGTATTACCATAGACAATCAACAAGCAATATTCGAAGCTGTTGAATACTTGAAAGATTGTGGTCATAAGAAATTGGGGATCTATCTCTACAAGAGTAACATATACACGGTTAGGGAAAGATTAGAAGGGTTCAAGAAAGCGTGTAAAATCTTTGATTTACCATTTAACACCGATTGGGTGATAGATGGAATAGATTTCGAAACCGAAGAGGATTACAAAAAAGCCATTGCAGGAATCCTCTCTTCAAGCTACAGACCTACTGCAATGCTTGCAACGAATTACTTCATCACAAGGGTGATGCTGAAAGTAGCAAAGGAATCGAATATAAAAGTACCAGATGAGTTTTCGATAGTTGGATTTGACGATATAGTGGAAAATGAATTGGTAACTCCAACTATAACCACAATAAAACAACCGGTTATCGAGATGGGAAAGATTGCTGGAGCGCTTATACTGGATTTGATAGATAACGAATCAAGGAAAGTATCGAAAATAGTATTGAAAACCGAACTCGTTGTGCGTGAATCCGTAAAAAAAATCATTTGATCATAGAGTATAGAAACCGGGAAAACCCGGGAAAAGTCCAACAGGAGGTGTTGTTATGAGAAGGGGGTTTGCGTTTTTACTGGTAGTTTTACTGCTTGTGGGATTTTCTGTGATGAGCTTTTCGTTTGATAAGGCAGTTTCAACCAACAAGATGAGGATTTTCTTCATCGTCAAGGCAAGCGAATCGGAGTTCTGGCAAATAGTTCTCGATGGTGCAAAGAAAGCTGCGAAACACTTCGGAGTTGAACTGATCGCTCAATCACCTACAAGTGAATCCGATGTCGCGAAACAAGTTGCGATATTGGAGACGGCTATTTCCATGAAGCCTGATGCAATAGTCATTGCCCCAACAGTTGCCGATGCACTCGTCCCGGGAATTGAAAAAGCGATGAACGAAGGAATTCCTGTTATCATAATTGATTCCGCAGCCAACACAGATAATTATGTTAGTTTCTTGGCTTCTGATAACTATGCAATCGGTCAGCAATCAGCTGATGCACTTGCCCAAGCGATGATCAAGAAATTTGGAAAAGCCGAGGGTAAAGTTGCAGGAATAACATTTATGTCAGGAGTCGGTTCACTTGAGGCAAGAAAGAGCGGTTTTATTGATAGGATCAAAGAGAAATACCCAGGTATAAAACTGATAGACTTCAGAGATGCTCAAGGAAAGCAAGGAAACACAATAGGTATAGTTCAAGACTTGCTGACAGCACATCCAGATCTGAAGGGTATATATGCTAACAACCAATACACCGGTGATGAAATGGTCAGAGCACTCGATATGATGGGAAAGAAAGGTTTGGCAGCGGTTGCGGTAGATGCCGGTCCACAAGAAGTTTGGGGACTTGGAAATGGTTATCTCGACGCTATACTCATTCAGCGACCCTGGGTAATGGGATACTCGGGTGTTGCATATGCAGTAATGGCAAGAAATTTCGTACCAGTTGCCAAGAGAATTGATACAGGCATAATGGTCGTGACTCCCGAAATGTTAAAGAGTGGAGCAGCTGATGAAGGTTTGAAACCAATAGAATTCCACAAAGATTGGTAAGAATTGGTGAGGTTGTGGATGTTTAATATCCACAACCTCATTTTTTAATCAACGAATATTGCACAAGTGAGGCGGTATGATGAGTACATCTGATGGATATGCAATAGCCATGGTGAAGATAAATAAAAGCTTCCCTGGTGTTCAAGCACTTAAAAATGTGGATTTTTATCTCAAACCTGGTGAAGCCAAGGCATTGGTTGGAGAGAATGGTGCTGGTAAATCCACATTAATAAAAATTTTGACGGGTGCTTATTCACAAGATAGTGGAGAAATCTCCGTTTTTGGAGAAAAAGTTGAAAAAATGACACCTATAATTTCAGAACAACTCGGGATATCAGCGGTTTACCAGAATTTAATGCTTGCGAATCATTTGACGGTTGCAGAGAATATACTTTTGGGGAACGAACCTTCAAAATTGGGATTTGTGAGTAAAAGAAGGATGTTCGAGAAAGCCGAAAGGGTACTCGAACAAATTGGATACGCAGATGTTATTTCACCGGATCAAAAACTTTCGGAGCTCACAGCTGCTCAGCAGGGAATGGTGGCTATCGCAAGGGCTCTGTCTCGAAAGGCGAAAGTTATAATATTCGACGAGCCTACCGCTGTTTTAGCTGCCAGAGAGGTTATGGAATTATTCAAGGTAATAGAACAACTGAAAGAGAATGGAATATCAATAATATATATTTCGCATAGATTAGAGGAGATATTCGAATTTTGTGACAATGCGCTGGTATTGAAAGATGGCCAAGTCGTTGGAGAACGTAGGATCTCTGAAACCAATATAGATGAATTGATTACAATGATGGTCGGAAGAGAGATCAAGAAAGATCTTTACAATCCCAATAGAAAAATTGGGAAGGAAATCCTGAGGATAGAAAATTTAAACAATTACAAGCTAAGAAATTGTTCTTTGAGTGTTCGAGAAGGAGAAATTGTTGGATTATACGGTTTGGTCGGTTCAGGACGAACTGAACTCTCAAGGGCGATCTTTGGTGCCGATCCGATTGATTCGGGGAAAATCTTCGTTGAGGGAAAGGAAGTCAAAATAAAAAGCCCCACGGGTGCCATCAAGCTGGGATTGGGTTTGATACCTGAAGATCGAAGACAGCAGGGATTGGCTTTGAAACTGAGTGTAAAACACAATATAAATCTTCCTGTTTACGATAAAATAGGAAAGATAGGGTTTATCAATCTATCTAAGGAAAACAGAAATGCCCGAAACTTCGTAAAGGTGCTCTCCATAAAGACCCCTTCTTTGAGGCAATTGGTAAGTAACCTCAGTGGGGGTAATCAGCAGAAGGTCGTTGTAGCAAAATGGCTTGCGAGCAAATCCAAGATTTTCATAATGGATGAACCAACGAATGGTATAGACGTGGGTGCAAAAGAAGAAATATATGAATTGATGAATAACCTCGCTGTGGAAGGAGCAGGAGTACTGTTTATATCATCTTACATGCCCGAGTTGATGGGTATATGCGATAGAATAGTTATCATGAGAGAAGGGCAAATAGTAGGTGAAATTCCCCACAAAGAATTCAATGAAGAGAAAATTCTCTCTATGGCAATTAAAAACACGTCGGCGGAAGTGAGGGATAAAAATGGATGAAGACAGTAGACTCCTAAAGAATGAAAAGAGATTCACTTGGAACACCCAGATGATAGTTTTAGCGGTTGTCATAGTTCTATGGATATTTCTCGGAATAAGGTCCAAGTACTTCTTCACAGCTTCCAACATAAAGAATATAATGCGCCAAATGGCCATTCAAGGTGTCTTAAGTGTTGGAATGGTTGTTGTGATAATAACCGCGGGTATTGATCTATCGGTTGGAGCCGTGGTGGCACTTGTAAATATATCAATGTCGAAGATGGTTGTAAGCGGTACACCCATATGGTTGTCGATACTCACTTGTTTAATACTTGCATCAGCTTTGGGCTTTGTGAACGGCTTTGTTATTTTCGATCTTCGAGTTCCTGCATTTATTGCAACACTTGGTATGATGAGTATCGCACGTGGTGCCACGCTTTTGTTATCCAAGGGTAACAACATATTCGGCCTTCCAAGAAGTATAGCCAACTTTGCCTCTTCAGATTTCTTGGGAATTCCTTCATTGTTTTGGTTCTTGATAATCGTAACTGTGATCATAGAAATGATGCTGAGGTTAACCAAATTCGGTAGATATGTGTATGCCATAGGTAGTAACACGGAAGCCGCAAGATTATCAGGTGTCAACATACGTTTGGTGACCTATGGTGTCTATACGCTTGCAGGTTTTCTATGGGGAGTGGGAGGAATTCTCGAAACTAGCAGATTGTGGATGGGTGTTCCAACAACTGGAACTGGGTACGAATTGGATGCAATCGCAGCCGCCGTTTTGGGTGGAGCAAGCTTGTTCGGCGCGGAAGGTAACGCTATTGGGGCGTTTTTCGGTGCATTGGTCATGATTACCATTTATAACGGAGCCGTTTTGTTGAATATAAATCCATTCTGGCAGAGAATCATCGTTGGTGCCATACTCGTAGCAACCGTTGCCGTAGATCAAGTGAGAAAGAGAAGAAGTTGAGGAGGGAAGCATATGTTTTACGAACCCACATGGGAATCATTGAGGCATCATGGGGTACCGAAATGGTATGAAGATGCGAAATTTGGGATTTTCATTCATTGGGGGCTCTATTCGGTACCTGCATGGGCGACACCGATAGGGGAGCTTGGTGAATTTTCAGCAGAAGAATGGCTTAAAAATAACCCATATGCTGAATGGTATCAGAACACTTTGAGGATCGAAGGAAGTCCAACATGGAGGCATCATGTTGAGACATATGGTGAAGATTTCGAATATGAAAGATTCGCACAACTTTGGAAAGCGGAGAAATGGGATCCGGATGAATGGGCAGAGTTATTCAAGAGAGCTGGAGCGAAATACATAATTCCCACCACGAAGCATCACGAAGGTTTTTGTTTATGGCCGAGCAAATACACGGATTTTTGCGTAATGGTGAAAGGACCAAATAGGGATTTGATAGGGGAGCTTTCAAAGAGCGTGAGGAATTTGGGATTGAGATTTGGGGTGTATTATTCTGGGGCGTTGGATTGGAGATTCACAAAGGAACCGATAGCAAAAGAAGGGGACATAAAGTACATTAGGCCGCATACATATGAATATTCTGATTATGCGTACAATCAATTCATGGAGCTGATAGAGTTGTACATGCCCGATATACTATGGAACGATATAGGATGGCCAGAGAAAGGAAGAGAGGATCTCAAATATTTGTTTGCGTATTTTTACAATAGGAATCCAAATGGATTGGTGAACGACAGATGGGAAGTGAACCATTGGGACTTCAGGACAGCAGAATACAAAGTAGGGTATCACGAGGAGATACCAACATTCAAATGGGAATTTTGCAGAGGACTTGGATACTCATTTGGATACAATCAAGTGGAAGGAGAGGAACACACTTTAACGGTTGAACAACTGATAGATACATTAGTGGATGTGGTGAGTAAAGGTGGGAATTTATTGTTGAATATAGGGCCGCGAGCGGATGGGACGATACCGGAGATACAGAAAGAGAGGCTTGAAGGACTTGGCAGATGGTTGGAGAAGAATGGAGAGGCGATATATGAAACGAGAGTGTGGGAAAGATATGGAGAAAAATTGGAAGATGGGATGGAGATCAGATATACGAAAAGAGATAACAGTTTGTACATGACAGTGCTGGGAAAAATTTTGAAAGGAGAGATAGTAATAACTGGGATGAGGTTGGAAGAAGATACGAAGATAGAAGTGTTGGAGACTGGCGAACCTGTGAAATACATTAACCAAGGAAAAGAGTTGAAAATATCAATTCCAGATGAATTGAGGGACAAACATGGAATTGTCTTAAAGCTTTCACCTGTTCCAACTGCCAAAGAATAAGATATAAAGGAGGCTTATTTCAGATGTTTAAAAAGCGAAAGGTAGGAATAATAACCTTTTCAGATGGTAGGGAGTTTGTTCACAAGGATCTCTTGGAAATGAACAAAAAGTTTGAAGACAGGCTTGCAAAAGCACTTGAATCTACAGGTGAAATTGAGGTTATAAGAGCCAGTGAAGTTGTTTGGAAACCTTCGCTCGCAAAAAAGGCTGGAAAGGAGCTTATGAAAGCCGAGGTGGAGGTAACAATATTCAACTATGCAATATGGTGCTGGCCGCATTTAACGGTTATGGCTTCACTGTTTGCACCTGGTCCTTATCTCTTATATGGGCAAATAAATCCAAAGTATCCCGGCATGGTAGGTCTACTTGCAGCAGCCGGCGCACTTGAACAGGTAGGAATTTTTCCACAGAGAGTTTGGGGCGAACCAGAGGATCCAGAAGTTATAGAGAAAGTGTTGAAATTTGTCAGGGCAGCATCAACACTGAATAGATTAAAGGGAGAGAGATACGGTATTTTCGGTGGAAGACCGATGGGGATGTACACAGCGGCTGCAAACGGTGATCAATGGATGAAAGAATTTGGAATAGACGTTGAGCAAATTGATCAATACGAGCTTGTAATAAGATCCGAGAAAGTTCCAGCGGAGAAAAGAAGAAAAGGAAGAGAATGGTTGGAAAGACTTGCAAATGTGGAGTACAATGGTAAGGAGCTCACTCCAGAGATATTGGAGAGACAGGTCGCGATGTATTACGCAGCTAAGGAAATAATCGAGGAATATGAGCTTGATTTCGTTGGATTCAAAGGTCAACCTGAAATGACGAACAACTATGCAACGATGGATGTGGTTGAAGCATTCCTGAACGATCCGTACGATTGGGAAGGTTCTAAAGAACCCACAGTAGCGGCAACAGAAACAGACATGGATGGAGCATTGACGATGGAAATATTCAAACATATAGCCCAAACCCCTGTTTTGTTTGCGGACGTGAGACACTATTTTGAAAAAGAGGGATTACTTGATTTGTGCAACTCTGGGACTCATGCGACTTATTTTGCCGGAAAATCATTCAATCCTGAAGAAAACCTTAAACACGTGACTTTGTATCCCGAAAGTGGTATGTACTTCCCAGCAGGAGGTGCGGCTGTAAAACATTTCGCGGCTCCAGGAAAAGTGACACTCGCAAGATTAACGAGATATGATGGTAAATACATCATGACAATAGTACCGGCGGAATTCGTTGAGTTGACTGAAGAAGAGAAAAAGAGGTTATCAGAAGAGGTACAAATAGAATGGCCTCATGCGTATGCAAAACTTGAAACGGATATGGACACGTTTATGAAATATTATCCATGTAATCACACCCACGGCGTGTATGGAAATTACGTGGATGAGTTGATCCACTTCTGTGAACTCAAAGGAATAAAATATAGAATACTTGGAAAAGAAGTAATAGAGGGATAATGGAGATGATACTATGCTGAAAAATATCCCAAAAGTGATATCGCCTCTATTGATAAAAACAATGATGGAGATGGGACATGGTGATGAGATAGTTTTAGCAGACGGGAACTATCCAGCAGAATCAGCAGGCCCGATGGTTATTAGAGCGGATGGCTTAGGAGTACCGGAATTATTGGAGGCTATTCTCAAGTTCTTTCCATTGGATACCTTTGTCGATTACAATGTATTTCTAATGGACAATGGTAAAGCTGAAAAACCACCAATATGGTCAACATACAAAGAAATCTTGGAAAAATCAGGGGAAAAATACTCAATAAAAGAGCTTGAAAGATTTGAATTTTATGAGAGGGCAAAAAATGCATATTGTATTATCGCAACCTCGGAAACGGCGCTTTATGCTAATATAATTTTGAAAAAAGGTGTTGTGATCTCCAAATAATTTTTGGGGTTTCACACTCAATTGCATCCCCGAAAATTTGGGGATGCAATTTTTTCTGGAAAAGAGGTGGATATTATCCAAAAATATATTTCGAAAATTTCAAAAATATTTGATATTTACAACAAAATATCCAAGCTCGACGTTTCTGTTTCACAACTTTATCCAATAACAGTTTTCGAGAATGGAATGTTTTTGGTGTATGATTTAGATAACTTGCAAAGAAACTATTTTCTCGCAGCGGAACAAGTTTCTGAAATACATGTACCTGAGGGTGTAAGGGCATGTTTTCCACTGGATTTTTATGGTGGAAAAATCTCTGCTGTAGTTTCTCCTGATGCTTTTAACGACATATATGGCTACATTGCTATTTTTCATGAGTTTGTTCATTGCTATCAATTTGAAAACTATGAAATGGAATTAAAAGATGGTTTAGAGATAGCCCATAGAGCCCAAGAAAAGAAAGACTTTATGTGGGAATTGACTCATTCTTTTCCATATAATGATAAAAAATTTATCGATGAGACAGAAAAACTTGCAAGATATTTTGAAATCGGATTTATAGATGGAATAAAGGAATAT
>DQYP01000174.1 GCA_011043375.1 Thermotogaceae bacterium
GTATATACGAAGTTATACAGACGGTATTGTTGTATCGGCAAGAAGATTGTTAGCCAACTTTTTGAGAAATTTCATTACAATTGATAGTGTTAATAGTAGTGATGATGATATACGATAAATCAGAAATAGCAGATGAATATTATTGAAGTCTTTGAAAAGTATAAAGAGAGTAATAGTAATTAGGAATAAGATCCCTCACGTTCGTTCGGGATGACATTTTCCTTGTCATTCCGAAGGAGCGTTAGCGACGAGGAATCTTATCCTAACAAGCAATAAGTTTTTTTATATCAATACTCTTAGTTAATAGAATCAAGGTATTGTGGGGGTGTCCCCTATTTAAAGAATAACGAGGTTTTTGATAAATTTCAACACTTTTAGTTAACAGAATCCTTATAATTTGAGGGGGTGTGTTGCGTGAAAAAGCTTGCTTTTATAATTTTGTTGATTTTATCTGCTTCATTGTTACTTGCCGAACCAAACTATGATGGAGAAATCACCGTTGGGACTGACCAAAATCCCACAACAATGGACCCTGCGCTTTACCAAGACCTTGCATCTTCACAGGTTATGAGAAATGTATTCGAAACCTTGGTAACGTACGATGCAGCAGTAAAAGAGATAAAACCTCTTATTGCTGAATCTTGGAAAGTGTCCGATGATTTGAAGGTGTGGACCTTTAAAATCAAAAAAGGTGTTCACTTTCAAAAAGGCAAATTTCAAAATGGTAGAGAAGTGACAGCAGAAGATGTCAAATACAGTTTTGAAAGGGAAATCAATATATCACCAATGGTGAGGCTGTACATGGTTGACAAGGTGGAAGTAATAGACAAATACACAGTGAAGATCACATTGAAGTATCCATTTGCTCCATTCCTTACTGTTCTCACAGATATAGGAGCAGCAATTGTTCCAAAAGAGGAAACAGAAGGTTGGGGTGAAGAATTCACATTACATCCAATTGGAACCGGACCGTTCAAATTGGTAGAATGGGTAAAGGACGATCACATGACATTCGTAAGAAATGAGGATTATTGGGGAAAAGAAAAGCCTTATCTCAAGAAAGTAACTTACAAATTCATTCCAAACAAATCTGTTTTGGCTGTGGCTTTGATGAGTGGAGAAGTGGATATAGCAAGTGATATATTGGATCAGGATATCCCAAAGGTCAAAAAAACTCCAAATGTTGATGCGGTAATGGTTCCGGGAGTAAACGTGTATGCTGTTTACATGAATTCTATGAAAGGACCAACAACGAATAAAAAGGTCAGAGAGGCGATTTTTAGAGCAGTTAACACTGATCAAATCATAAAGGTTCTATTTCCCAATGGTTCTGGTGTGAGGGCATATGGTCCTATTCCTCCAGGTTCATGGGCTTACAACTCTGACATAAAGAAACTCTACCCAGCATACAATCCCGACAAAGCAAAACAATTACTCAAAGAGGCTGGATATGATAAACTCTCGCTTACGATATACACTCCAGAAGATCCAAACAGAAGAAAAGCAGCTATAATAATGCAATCCATGTTGAAAAAAATTGGTATAGATCTGAAGGTTCAATCTTTGGAATGGGGGAGTTTCGTGGCTATTACATCCAAAGGCGATGCTGATATGTACACAATTGGTTGGACATGGTATCCGGATCCCGAATATTTCATCTTTTATATGTTCCATTCTTCAAGGAAAGGAACATACGGAAACGGTGGAGGTTACAAAAATCCCAAAGTTGATGAATTGATATCTAAAGGTGAATCAACCGCTAATAAGCAAGAAAGAATAGAATATTATCAGGAAGCCGAAAAGTTGATAATGCAGGATATGGTTTACATACCTTTGTATCATAAAATGGTCGTTATGGGTGTAAATAAGAAGGTGAAAGGATTCACAGTGTCTCCAGATATGATGATAAGACTCTTTGCACCTGGTACGAACGTTTGGGTAGAAAAATAACCTTTGTTTTCAAGATAATGGAAAGGAAGGGATCTTCTCCCTTCCTTTTTTATCAGGAGGTTAGGTATGAGAAAATATCTAATTAAAAGATCATTACAGGTAATTCCGACACTCTTCTTCGTACTTTTTATAACTTTTATGCTGATGAAACTGATTCCTGGGGATCCGGCTATGGTTATCCTCGGGCCAGAAGCTCGTGCAGAAGATGTACAAAGATTCAGACAACAACTCGGATTAGATAAACCCGTCGTGGTCCAGTTTTTTATATACTTGAAAAGAGTTCTAACAGGCGATTTTGGAAAATCGCTCATCTATAAACAGGATGTACTGTCACTGATAATGGAAAGGTTTCCAACAACTCTTACTTTGAGTACATTGGCACTTTTCATAGCCACAGTTATCGGTATACCAACAGGTATAATCAGTGCCATAAAACACAATTCGTTCTGGGATCTTTTGATAACTATCCTTGCATTGATAGGTATCTCTATACCAATTTTTTGGTTTGGGATGGTTTTGATCATAGTTTTCGCACTGTGGCTGGGGTGGTTACCCTCAGTTGGATTAGGAAGTTTGGAAAATGGAATATGGGATGTTATAAAGCATCTCATACTCCCCTCACTCGCACTTGGAATTCTTTCCATGGGAACTATAACCCGTTTCACAAGATCAAGCATGTTGGAAGTGTTGAGACAAGATTACATAAGAACCGCTTATGCTAAAGGATTGAGAAAAAGGTTGATAATCTATAGACATGCATTGAAAAATGCCCTTGTTCCAATAGTTACTGTGATAGGATTGCAGCTTGGCAATCTACTGGCGGGAGCCGTTTTAACTGAAACCGTTTTTGCTTTACCCGGATTGGGAAAATTGATGGTGGATGCGATCATGAGAAGGGATTTCATGTTGGTGCAAGGTGAAGTGCTGTTTGTGGCGATAGTATACATATTTGTTAATTTGGTTGTGGATATACTCTATGCTGTTATAAATCCCAAAATACGCTTGAGTTACGAAAGGGGATAATTGATGAAGGCATTTCTAAAAAAACTGTTGAAAAATAAATCTGCGGTTACCGGTTTTTCGATAATATTGTTGAATGTCTTTTTGGCAATATTCGCTCCTTTAGTTGCAACATGCCAATTCGATGAGATGGATTTCATGTATGTCATGGCAAAGCCGGGTGAAGGTGGTCATATTTTCGGAACGGATGACTATGGTAGAGATATTTTCTCAAGACTCGTGTATGGAGCGCGTGTTTCATTGATGGTTGGGATCATCTCCGTTGGAATAGGTGCCTTTATTGGAACGATCCTTGGAATAATAGCTGGATACTATGAAGGTTTCATCGGTGCTTTAATAATGAGGTTCAACGATGCACTACTTTCGTTTCCATATGTTCTTCTGGCTATAGCGATGATGGCCGTACTGGGGCCCGGAATTTTCAATGCGATGATAGCGATCGGTATAGTCATGGTCCCAAGCTTCGCAAGGGTAATAAGAAGCGCTGTCTTGAATGTTAAAGAAGAAACCTTCATAACAGCTGCCAAGGTCTTAGGAGCCTCCGATTTTAGGATCATTTTCAGTCACATATTGCCAAACATATTTCCTTCATTGATAATATATTCCTCCCTCAACTTTTCAGGAGCTGTGATAAGTGAAGCCACCTTGAGTTTCTTGGGTTTAGGAATTCAACCACCAACACCATCTTGGGGAAGCATGCTCAGCGAAGCAAAAGATTTTCTTCAAGTTGCACCTCATATGGCCATTTTTCCCGGATTGGCAATATTGGTGACATGCATTGGTTTCAATCTACTTGGAGATGGATTGAGAGATATATTGGATCCAAGACTCAGAAAATAAAAACTTGAAGTATAAGGGGTGAAACAAAATGAGCAAGGATAAAATAATTGAAATCGTGGATGAAATTAAAGTTGAACTGATAAATATCGCTAAAAAAATCTTTGAGTATTCTGAAACAGCCTTTCAAGAAAGAAAATCTTCGAAGTTGTTATCCGATTTTCTCGAAAAAGAAGGGTTCAAAGTTGAAAGAAGAATAGCCAACTTGGAAACGGCCTTTTTGGCCGAATTTGGAGATGGAAAACCTAAGATTGCCCTTCTTGCCGAATATGATGCTCTGCCGGAAATTGGACACGCATGTGGTCACAACATGATAGGAGTTATGAGTGTGGGTGCCGCTGTTGCGTTAAGAAGATTAGGGGATATCAAGGGAACGATCATGGTTGTTGGTTCTCCTGCGGAAGAAAAAGGTGCAGGCAAGAAAATTTTAGTTGAAGCTGGAGTATTCAAGGATGTTGATGTTGCAATGATGATACACCCTGCAAGCATGAACACCGGTTATGATATCGCTTATGCCCTCAGAGCCTTTAAAATAGAGTACTTCGGTAAAGCTTCACATGCAGCTTCGAGCCCAGATAAAGGTATAAATGCTTTGGATTCCATGATTTCACTTTTTTCAATGATCGGACTGATGAGACAACAGCTTCCGGAAAAAGTGAGAATCCATGGAATAATAACCAATGGTGGACAAGCTTCAAATATAATACCTGAATATACTTCCGCGGAGATAACTGTGAGGGCATTGGATGAGAAAACCCTAAACGAAACGGTTGAAAAATTCAAAAACATTGTTGAGAGTGCAGCAAAAGCTTATGGATGTGAATACAAAATAACCGAGTTGGATTCCATGGAAGCGGTGTTAGTGAATGAGCCACTGGCGAAGACCTTGGAAAAAAATTATAAATCTTTAGGTATGAAAATCACCAAGCGAACCTATGAACAAGGTGTGGGATCAACCGATATGGGTATAGTAACCCAAACGGTCCCTGGAATACATGCTTATGTTGATATAACAGGTGGAATAGATATACCAGTTCATACCAGGGATTTTGCACAAGCCGCGAATTCTGAGGATGGTTATAAAGCAATGATAAATGCCACAAAAGCACTCGCTTCAACCTGCGGGGATGTAATGAACTCGGAGGAACTTTTGCAAGAGATTGTCAGTTATTTTGAAAGGAGGAAAGGTATTGCCTCTTCTTGAAGTTAAGAACTTAACAGTAGAATTTCATATCCCTGAGGGAGTATTGAAAGCTTTAGATGGAATTAGCTTTATGTTGAATGAAGGAGAAGTTTTGGGAATCGTTGGAGAAAGCGGTTCAGGGAAGAGTACCACAGCACTTTCGATAATGAACCTTTTACCCGCTCCTTCTGGGAGAATAAAAGAAGGGGAGATCTTTTTCAAAGGAGAACCATTGCTTGAAAAGATCGACGAATTACGTGGCAAAGACATCAGCATGGTTTTCCAGAATCCACTGAATTCACTGAACCCTTCACTGAAAATAGGGCAACAACTGATGGAAGTTCTTCAAGAACACATGGATATGAGCGAGGAAAAAGCCTGGAACGAAAGTATTGAAGCACTAAGAATGATGGGGATACCCGATCCTGAGACCATGATGAATAGATATCCATTTGAATTTAGCGGAGGAATGAGACAAAGGGCAATGATAGCCATGGCAATGCTTTGCAGACCCAAATTGCTGATTGCCGATGAACCAACAACAGCACTCGATGTTACTATTCAAGCACAGATACTACGAATCTTCAAAAGGCTGAAAAAAGCAACGCAAACTTCTATAATCTTCATATCTCACGATTTGAGTGTTATAGCTCAGATAGCTGATAGAGTATTAATAATGTACGCTGGGAAAATCCTTGAGATCAGCAGTGTAAGGGATCTGTTTAAAAGGCCTCTCCATCCATACACTCAAGGGCTGTTGAAATCTATACCATCCTTCTCAAAAGAAAAAGGCAAGAAATTGTACTCTATACCTGGAAATGTTCCCAATTTACTCAATCCACCATCCGGATGTGTGTTCCATCCACGATGTCCTTATACAAAAGAAATATGCAATCTTGAGACACCTCCAAATTTCAAAGTGGGAAACTCAACCGTGAGTTGTTGGCTTTTCAAAGGAGCTGATGTAGTTGAAACTACTTGAAGTGAAAAATTTGAAAGTTTTCTTCCCCATTAAAGACAAACTTTTTGGTAAACCTACTAAATTTGTAAAAGCCGTCAACAATGTGAGCTTTGAGGTTGAGAAGGGTGAGATATTCAGTATCGTTGGAGAAAGTGGTAGCGGAAAATCCACGATTGCTTTGGCTCTCATGGGTATCCACGAGAGAAACGGAGGTAGTATTATTTTCAACGGTGCTGAAGTAAACCAAGAGGATTTCAAAACATTGAGAAGGAAAATTCAAATCGTTTTTCAAGATCCTGATTCTTCTCTCGATCCTCGAAAAAGAATAAAAGAAATAATAGCGGAGGGTTTGAGAGTCCATAGAGTTGGTGATAAAGCTTTTATAGATGAGAAAGTAAGAGATATTGTCGAGAAGGTGGGGTTAACTGTGGATACTCTACGAAAGTATCCACACGAACTCAGTGGTGGGCAAAAGCAGCGCGTGGGAATAGCAAGGGCATTGGTGTTGGAGCCTGAACTCATAATACTCGATGAACCCACGGCATCCTTGGATGTTTCCATTCAAGCACAGATACTCAATCTTTTGGTGGATCTACAGGAAGCCTTAGGATTAACTTACATACTCATCACCCATGATTTGAAGTTAGTGGAACATATATCCGACAGAACTTTGGTCATGTATCTTGGAAAGGTTATGGAAATGGGTGAAACCAAGCAAATAATGAATAAACCTCTTCATCCGTACACCAAAGCCCTCATAGATTCTGTTCCTGTTCCAAATCCAGAGAAAAGAAACGAAAATGAAGAGATACTCACCGGTGAGATTCCAAGTCCTCTGAATCCTCCTGAGGGATGCCCTTTCAAGACAAGATGTAAATACAGAATGGAATTGTGCTCCAAGGAACCAAAATCAATAAAATTGGAAAATAGAGTTGTTTTCTGTCATTTGTATGAAAGCAAAAATCTGGAGGTGTAAATAGATGCTGAACGAAGTGATAACTATTGTTGACACCTTAGACAATCCCAAGATTAATGGACAAAAAGTATCCAAGCTTTTCGAAGATTTCGATGTGAAAATAACTGTGAAAACTGTTGAAACCACAAAAGGGAAAACAGATATAGTAAAGATATGTATCCCCGGTAAAAATAGCAAAGCACCAAAATTAGGAATAATAGGGCAGCTCGGTGGCGTAGGTGCTCGACCAGAATTTTTGGGATTGGTCAGTGATGCAGATGGTGCAGTAGTTGCACTTGCAAGCGCCTTGAAATTAGCAAAAATGAAGGAAAAAGGAGATTCCCTGAATGGAGATGTTATAGTATCAACCCATATCTGTCCAAATGCTCCGACTGAACCTCATGACCCCGTACCATTTATGGGTTCACCAATAGGAATAAAAGAAGCACTCCTTGAAATGGTAGATGAAAATATGGATGCTATTTTATCGGTTGATACTACAAGAGGAAACAGGATTATAAATGTAAAAGGTTTTGCGATATCCCCGACGGTGAAGGAGGGTTATATACTTAAAGTTTCAGATGATTTGTTGGATATTCAGGAAAGGGTTACCGGAAAGTTACCAGTTGTCCTCCCAATAACCATGCAGGATATCACGCCATATGGAAACAATATACATCACATAAACAGTATAATGCAACCTGCTACCGCAACAGAAAAACCAGTTGTTGGTGTCGCTATAACCACTGAGAGTGCTGTCCCAGGTTGCGCAACGGGTGCTTCACATCCTTTAGATCTTGAATTGGCTGTAAGATTTTGCATTGAAGTTGCAAAAGATTTTACTCTGGGAAGATGCAAATTCTACGATGAAAACGAGTTCCAAAGGATGATAGGACTTTACGGTTCGATGAAAAAATTGGTTGGATTGGAGGAGAAAGTTTGAATGAAATTGAAGAACTTGGTCAAAGGTTGAGAAAAGTTAGAGAATCAAAGAAAATAACTTTAAGAGGTTTAGCGAGAACAATCGGAGTAACCCCGAGTTTGCTGAGTCAAATAGAGAACGGTAAAGTTTCACCCTCTTTGAGCACATTGAGAAAAATACTCGATGCACTTGGTGAAACATTGTTTTCGATATTTCAAGATAACGAAAAGATAGAGAATATGTACGTGATAAGGAAAGATGAGAGAAAAAAGATCATAGTTTCCAAAGCACTTCATTACGAAGTTTTAACAACCAAAAATGACTCTATAACCATGTTCATCGTATATCTTGAACCTGGCGAAGGAAGTGGAGAAGATTTCTATGTTCATAAAGGAATAGAAGCAGGATTGATTCTTCAGGGAAGAATGGAAATAACTATCGGCAATAAGGTATTTGTACTTGAAAAGGGAGATAGTATAACCTATCCAAGTAACGTTCCCCATAGGTGGAGAAACATAGGTAAAGAAAAAGCAATAGGAATATGGGTTGTAAGTCCTCCAAGTTTTTAATCCCCCACCTTAAGTGGGGGATTATATTTTAATATGGACGTTTTTCTAAAAAAATTCTAATAACTATTCTTCATGATTTGGGTTTCCTATTAATTTTTCCACACTTTTCCAACACTCAAAATCGGGTATTATAATCGTCGAACTTGCATTCAAAAGCCTTGATAATTTTTTCAAATTCCATCCTCTTCTGTTGAACTCATCTGAAGCGACACCAACAGTCAAGGCTCCAAACTTCCAACCATTTTTAATCTCTACCGGGCCATCACCAACAACCAGTAATTCACCAGACTTCAAACCAAGTTTCTTTGTTAGTTCCTCGATGAGTTTACTCTTTGAATAAGCTTTGTGATCCTTAAGTGCACCATGCATATCATCGAATAATTGTATAACACCCAAGAACTCCGCTTCATCGATCACATCACTCTTGTCAGTCCCCGATGCGAGAAAAATTTTCAAACCTTTATTTCTCAACGACTTCAAAAATTCAATAGCTCCAGAAAGGAGAAAATCATCTTTCGACAGTTCTCCCGATCTTATTCCGTTTATTCTTTCATTCACCATTTTCTTTAACTTTTCATTATAAATCCCCTTGTAGTACCATTCATCTTTTATCATTTTCTCATCAACAATTCCGTATTTTCTTACGAGAGCGACCAATACCTTCATCTGAACAATTGTTTGAACACCTGTTGTGCTATCGATTATGTTGTCCACCGTTTTCTTTATTTCGAATTTCAAACTCTCTGAAACCTCTTTCCCACCAGTGATAGCTTCAATCATAACTTCTTTCATGATGTTTTCCCAACCACGTCTCAAGAGTGATATGGTACCATCAAAATCCACTAAAGCCACTTTGATATTGGGACCATCTTTTCTGAGATTCTTCAGTAGATTTAGATCGTTTATATATAAATCTTCATCCTCGAATTCAATACTCGAAATGTCCTCAAAATTTTCCAAAAGAATATCTGGGGTTATTTTTCCTGTCCCAACCTGTCCAACACAAATTCCTGCACTCAAATTCCCAATTTCCGCAGCCTTGTGTAAAACATCTTGATAAAGGTTATTTTCAAGTGAGAGTAGTGTTAAAAGCATTGCAGCTGTATAACTATCCCCAGCACCACAAACATCAACAACCTTTGTTTTTTTCGGAGGCACTTTGTGGAATTTATCATTGCTTACAACCAAACTTCCTTTCTCCCCCAGAGTGATTATCAGCTGATTTTTAAATTCAACTGCGATTTTTCTTGCAACTTTTTGAGCGAACAACTCCGGATAATTCAGAAATTCCGTGAGTTTTTCTATATCAGGTCCTTTAAGTACGTTTTCAGATAGAATTTTAAGTTCTTCCGTATTCAATTTCAATTGACAAAAATCGGCAAATTCATGTATTCGAAGTCTTGAATCAGCAAAGAACACCTTTTCCGAAAATTTACTTTTCATTCTTCTGAGCTCTTCTATTATCTCTGCTTCTAAAACTCTCAAGTTGCCCATTTCATATTGATCCATTATCACCACAGCATCAACCGTCGGAATGACTTTCTGAATTCTTTCGATTAACAATTTCTTTTCTTCAGCCGTTAATTTTTTCATGTCATGCCTATCAACACGTGGAAGATCTTCCCTGAGAGTATCTTTGTTGAAGAACTTGGTATAAAATTGTGTTGGTCTGCTTTTCGATATTATAACGTTCGAAAAATCTATGCCATAATCAGCCCAACATTTCCTCAAGGTGATACCTTCTTCATCATCACCTATTATTCCAATGAGTTTAACCTGAGCACCCAACAACGAGAAGTTTTTTGCAACGTTCCCCGCTGCACCAGGAGAAGGTTTATAATCGACAACAACTATCGGTTTCAACCCTGTCTCGAGGCTTGGCCTACCTATATTTGGATCATAAGTGTAATATTTATCGAGAAATAGATCACCTATTACGAGTACCTTGAACTTTGAGAATTTTTTTACTACATCTTTGATTCTCTCCAAATCCATTTATCTATCACCCTCATTCCTTAGGTTAAACAATTGATACCACAAAAATGGCAGAGTTATTCTTTGATCACCTTTTATGTAATAACCTTTCCCTTTAAATGATTGAGGAATTCTCACTACAATACTTTTTATATCTCTAAAATAATAGGTTGGCTTGCTCTCATCACCCCTTTCAGCATCGAAAATATTGGCATCCCTAATATCAAAATCAGCTGTTATGAGACCGTATGGTGGCCTGCCAGTATTTGCAGCCATGGAGATTGCTTTGAGAAAAACTTCAACCCCTACAACTGCTGAACCTATAAGAATACAAACACCATCTCTAAGCTCAGATACACTTTCAGCCATTATCAAAAAATCCCTCGCAGAACATGCTCCGATAGCTCCACCATCGAATGATGGATGCATGTGATTTATATCCGTACCTATGCCAACATGAACAGTCAAAGGAATACCATACTCATAAGCGTTGTAAACCACAGATTTGTTCTTGTGTGGAAATTCCAAACCTTCGAACCCTTGTAGTTTCTGTGAAAGCAACTTTCCAAGGGTTTCACCGTATCCAAGTTTAAGTTCATTCCCTTTTACAATTGATTTATTAAGTATCTCACCGGTTTCTTTTGCAAAACCGAATTTTCCTTCAGAAAGGGCATTTGGAATGCTCTCGGAAGTCATCCCGGCAAAAGCTAACTCGAAATCATGAATAGTGAATGCACCATTAACGGCTATGTGATCAACAAGATTGTTTTTTATAAGCCATATTAAGAAAGTTCCGAGGCCATTTTTTATTATGTGTGCACCAGATATTATCATAACTTTTCGATTGTCTCGTTTGGCTTTTAAAATAGTTTCTGCTATTTCCTCTATACTTGAGGCTGTTTTTTCATCAAGAATCGGAGGATTTTTTAATATTTCATCAAGCTCTTTTAAATCACTCACCTTTACCTTAGAAGGTCGTGTGGAAAGCGGGTAGGTTTTTATTTTTGAAACATCGAATACTTCATATTTTCCTGAATATTCCATCATTTTCCTCACTCCTGAAAGATATTTTTCTCTATCAATTCTGCTAAAATGTGTCCCAATGTTATGTGCGTTTCTTGAATCCTCGGTGTATCATCACTCGGCACGATAAAAGTGTAATCACAGTATTCCTTCATGTTTTCTCCACGACTTCCAGTAAAACCAACCGTTAACATTCCCACATCTTTGGCATATCTCAACGCTTTCAGCACATTCTCAGATTTTCCACTGGTGCTTATTCCAATGGCAATATCGTTTTTGTTTCCAACAGCTTTCAATTGTCTCAAAAAAACATCTGAAAACTCGATATCATTCGAAATCTCAGTTAAAAGAGCCCCATTGGTTGTTAAAGCAATTGCCGGTATTGGTTCTCTGTTTTTGTAGAAGCGTCCTACAAGCTCCAAAGCTATATGTTGTGAATCACATGCACTACCACCGTTTCCAAACAAGACAAGTTTTCCACCATTTCTCAATCTTTTGCAAGATTCTTCCACAAGATTCACAATTTCATCTGCATATTTTTCGACGAACTTCAATTTGATCTCTGCACTGGCTTTGAACACTTCAATTATTCTATCTTTCAAGATCATCACCTCTTTTTCGTACTCGCTGTATCTGTATTTATTTTGAAAACTCAATCATTACTGTTTTCAGTTCATATGCGTCCATCTTGAATCTGATTTGATTATGTTCTATTTCTATTGTATCTTTATTTGATATATTATCCTCATTCAAATCAACAAACCAGGCATTCAAAGGTTTCAAAGTTTTGAACTCAATAACTACTTCATCTGTCTTTCCTTCAATCTCGTACAGTCTAATTATCAAATGATTTTTTCTATTCTCAGCGAATTTAATACTTGATATCACGGATGAGTTCGATTTTACATCTGCAAAACTCGTGGCCGGCGGCAGTTTACCGGGATGAACATTATTCGAAATCACCGTTGGTTCATGGTTGTAATTGTATGACAGTTCCATAAGTGAATAGTTGTTCAGATATTTATTATCAGCCAAAATTGCAAACTCTATCTTGTGCTCTCCTATTTCAGGATACATATCTGGTGAATGAGAAGCCCTTATCAACGTCAATGAAATCGAATTATTTTTAACTCTGTAACCGTACTTGGTTTTGCTGAAAATTCCCAAAGTTCTATCTGGGGTTCTGGCACAACCGAATGAAAGTCCTGGAACATCAATATCATACCCCTGTCTTTCAATAACCCCCATTGGAACATCGAAAACATATTTCTCACATTCGAAATTCAAAGGAACATAAAACGAAAGCTGTGGAGTGATATCATTTTCAAGATCGGAGAATTCTCGGAAATCAACCATACTCTTAAACTTCAACATCTTATCATCTTTGTCGAGTAGAACTTCAACGTTCAATTTAGAGGATTTCCCAAATTTAAATTCAAATACGATACTGTTTCTCAGTTCTCCACAAGCTCCTCTTTTTATTTTTACATTCCTATGTATATCAATTATATCAAGATATCTTCCAACAACCCATGCGTTTGCCTGTGCAAGCATTTCGTTTGTTCGACTATTGATATCTTCCAAGATCAACCTGAAATGCGCTCCACCACGCTTAGAGTCAATGTACTCGATCTTGTTTTCTTTATCGAACAATGATGTGAGTTTAGCCGTCGATAAATCGAAAACTGCCCTCAAATTTTCATTTTCGAGCACATACTCGCGTGGCTTTTGAACCCTTGGATCCTTTGAAAACTCTATTTTCGGCTCTTTGCACGGTTCTTCATCAACCATATAAGTAGAATATCCAAAAGCGGGCACATCAGCTTCTATCAGGAGTTCAATATAATGATGTCCCCAGTAATGTTTCAAACGCTTTTCAACAAATTGGTGAGGCACTTTTTCACCATCAGCATTTTTCACAGCAAGCCTATCAAGATCTCCTTCCCAATCCCACAGAACTATTTCTACGATCTCTTTTCTTCTCTTCAAGGAAGGATTGAAAATATGATAGATTCTTCTTATTCCTCTTCCTCTTGAATCCTGCGAAACTTTGTAATTTTCGGATTTGAAAGCAACGCCCGCTCCTTCGGAAATTTCGAGTTTTCCATTTTCATTTTCAACGAGATTTTTAGTATCTATGTTCAGAGCTACCTCACAAAGAGAGTTCTTCTTTTGCGATAATAAAATTGCCATGGTTTTCTGGAATAATCCCATAGCGTATTCTCTTGTCTCCGTTACCCCAGAACCCGGAATTATATCGTGAAAATGATTGAACAGAGTATTTATCCAAGCTTCTTTGATTTTGTCTTTCGGATATTCATAACCGCTCCACAGATTGGAAAAGACCAAGAATTTTTCAGTCTCTTCAGCAGCGGCTTCCGATAACCTATTTGCCATCTTTATACGCGATTGGGAGGTAAAACATCCATCAAATATGAAATTGAGTTCACCTTCCACAACTGGTAATTTGTCTTTCACATCCTCCAATTTCTTGAAAAATTCCCTATAGGTTCCGAATTTCACATTCGGATAAATGGGATATTCTCTCATTCTAAGTATCTTCTCTATATCTCTTCTCGTTGGTCCACCACCATGGTCTCCCACACCATACACTTTCAAGGCATATTTTGAACTATAATTTTTGAAGAATTCCACCGCATATAAAGCCATATCGGATGTTGGTGAACCATTGTACCAGAAAGGTTCCCTATAAACTAAAATTTCTCCAGATGGGGAACACCATCTATAGGCAACCTCTTTGTCATATCCACGACAGTGGTAATAATATTTCACTCCTCCCGCCTGTAAAATCGTTGGGATGAATTTGCTGTGGCCAAATGTATCGGGCTCAAAATCTATCATTAGATCGTCTTTATCAAGACCAAAAAGCTCTGAAAGATATTGTTTGGTATACAAAATATGCCTTACAAGGCTTTCAGTGTTTGGCATATTTTTATCTGCTTCAACCCATGTTGAAGCAGTGACTTCCCATTTTCCCTCTTTGACTCGTTTTTTTATACTTTCGAGCATCTTTGGATCATGTTCTTCAATGATTTTATATACAGATGCCTGAGATTGCGCGAATGTGAACTCAGGGTATTCTTCCATCAAATCCAACACGGTTCTAAAGGTATCCAACGTAGCTGCCACAGTCTCATGATATCCCCACATCCAGTTCATATCGATGTGCGCATGACCGACATGAATTATTGTGAAGCTTTTCGCTAATTTTGACATAGGTTCCAATATTTCCTCTGTTTCCTCCACTATTTTCTCAGTTATGTATCCTCCGCTTTTCAGCTTCTCATATAGTGAATGTACCGCCTCTTCAACAAATTGCTCATATTTATTTTCCAGTTCTAAGAGTTTGTAAGCGAATTCCAACTCCGATATTA
>DQYP01000257.1 GCA_011043375.1 Thermotogaceae bacterium
ATCTTAGTACATGGCTCTGGTCCAAACGATAGAGACGAAACTATTGGACCAAATAAGCCATTTTTAGATATAGCACTTGGATTAACCAATAAAGGTA
The DNA here is from genome assembly GCA_011043375.1 of Thermotogaceae bacterium. Taxonomy (GTDB): domain Bacteria; phylum Thermotogota; class Thermotogae; order B21-G9; family HyVt-16; genus HyVt-16. The sequence continues at coordinate 98 of DQYP01000257.1, forward strand.
TTGCCGTTTTGAGATACGATAAGAGAACATTCATATACAAAGAAAAGATCGATGTCGGAACTCTGACGGTCAAAGAAGAAGTGTTGGACGATGTACTGAGTGCGATAGAATTTGCAAAGACACTTCCGGAAGTATCAAAAATTTATCTGCTTGGCCATAGTTTAGGAGCCACACTCATACCAGAAATAGCTCGAATCAGCAACGATGTCGATGGTTTAATATTATTGGCCCCTATGATCCAAAAACTCGCTGTTACAATGTTAGAACAGTTGGACTATATAGCATCCTTAACAACATTGAGTGATGAAGAGAAAGAGCAATACAAGAGGATGAAGGAACTACTGGAAAAAATTGAAAAACATCAACTCGATCCCAAAGAACGTGTTTTTGGAGCGAGCGCAAATTATTTCTATGATCTTGACAAATACGATCCAGTAAAAACTCTGAAAGATTTGAAAATACCTGTCCTGATACTTCAAGGTGGAAAAGATTACCAAGTAACTGTGGAGAAGAACTTCAACGTGCTGAAACAAGAACTTTCAAATAAGCCGAATATAACATTCAAACTTTATGAGAATCTCGACCATCTTTTCATGTACACCGAGGGTATTTCAAAACCTGAGGACTATGAGAAACAAAGAAACGTTGATGAAGATGTTATAAACGATATAGCAGATTGGATACTTGCTAAGTAAAAGATGGAGATGTATAATCCTTCTTTGAGAAGGGAAGTGCTGAGTTTGAAGGCTCTTTTACTCATAGATCTCCAGAACGATTTCATTGATCCAAAAGGTGCATTGTATTTTGAAGGTGCTGAGGATATCATACCCTCTGTAATTGAGAAAATTGAAGAATTCAAGAAAAAAGATTTGCCTATAATTACCACTCAAGATTGGCACGATATAGATGATGAAGAGTTTAAGTTGTTCACCAAGCACTGTCTTATGAACACATGGGGTGCTATGCTTCAACATGATATAGAAAAAGCCCTTGAAGGATATGAAAAACATTATAAAATAACGAAAAAGCGTTATAGTGCCTTTTTCAGGACAAATTTTGATGAGTTAATAGAAGATTTGAAACTGCATGAAATAGAGGTATGTGGTGTTGCCACCAACATATGTGTGTTGTTCACCGTTGAAGAGCTAAGAAACAGAAATCTGAAAGTGAAGGTTTATAAAGACGGCGTTAAATCTTATGATGATAATTTCCACAAATTTGCCCTCGATACCATGGAAAGAGTCTTAGGAGTAGAGGTGATCTGATTGAACGAGCGGAAGAGATTAGATCCAAGGGTTTTCAAAGTTCCCATTGACAGGATAAGAGCGGGATATTACAGTGATAAATATTTCACAAGGTATGTTGAGGTTCTAAAAAAAGACAACAAACACAAGAGGGCGTTGTATCAATTTTTTCCTCGAAAAGATTCCATAGTGGTTGGTATAGATGAAGCGATCGCTATTTTAAAACATGGAACGGGTTATTACAAAGATGAAGATAAAGCTGAGGAACTCTTTGGAAAGTTGCTCGAAATCGAGCGAAAGATACAGGCGGCTGCTTATGATTACGATCGGAAAATTCTTGAAGAATGCTATAAAGAGAAATGGGATGTAAGAGAACAGCTTAACGATCTTTGGATAGACAAATGGAATGAAATAAACGTTTTAGCCCTATACGATGGAGATTTCGCGAAAGAAAACGAGCCAATACTCGTGATCGAAGGAGATCCTGTGTACTTTGGCTATTTGGAGACCGTCTTGTTGGGTGTAATAGCGAGAGCCACGAGCACCGCAACAGCAGTTAAAAAGGTGGTAGAAGCTGCTCGTGGAAAGCCAATATTGTTTTTCAGTGCCAGATTTGATCATTACTGGGTTCAAGCAACTGACGGATATGCGGCGCTCAAAGCAGGAGCATTTGGTGTTTCCACAGATGCGAATGCGGATTACTGGGGTGTTGAAAGTATGGGTACGATTCCACACGCTTTGATAGCATGTTACGATGGCTCTACCTCTAAGGCGACGATTGCATTCGATAAACATATAGCTCCTCATGTAAACAGAATTGTGCTAGTTGATTGGGACAACGATTGTATAGGGACTACAATAGAAGTCCTGAAAGATTTCTACGAGTATAAAATTGGCAAGAAGTTCGTCCCTGGGATCACAGATCCGTCAGAAATAATAGGAACAGGAAAAGGAAAAATATGGGGAGTGAGATTTGACACATCAAAAAGTCTGAGAGATAAGTCAGTTGTTCCGAAGGATGAAGGATCACTTGGGGTTTGTCCAGAGCTCGTTTGGAAAGCTCGCCAAAAGTTCGATGAAATAGGGGCAAAGGATCTTAAAATAATAGTATCGAGTGGTTTTGATGCTAAAAAGATAGAGCTGTTCGAAAAACTTCAAGTTCCTGTGGATTCATATGGAGTTGGTTCAGCACTCTTGAGGGATAAGATACAGATAACAGCAGATATTGTGGAAGTTGACGGAAAAGCATGTGCAAAGTACGGTAGAAATAAAGGAGATTTCTCAAGACTTGAAAAAGTAATTCTTTAGATTCAAAGAGGGAGGTGAATACCATGGAAAATAAAGGCACATGGGTGGTTAAGAAAGGTTTTGCCGAGATGTTCAAAAACGGTGTGATAATGGATGTTACAACAGCAGAACAGGCAAAAATAGCGGAAGAAGCAGGTGCTGTAGCCGTTATGGCACTTGAAAGAGTGCCTGCAGACATAAGAAAACAGGGTGGAGTTGCAAGAATGGCAAGTATAAGTAAAATAAAAGAAATAATGGATGCAGTTTCAATACCTGTTATGGCTAAATGCAGGATAGGTCACATAGCTGAGGCGAAAATTTTGGAAGCTATTGGTGTTGATTTCATAGATGAATCTGAAGTGCTCACACCAGCTGACGAAAAATTTCACATCAACAAACATGAATTCAAAGTCCCGTTTGTATGTGGTGCAAGGGATCTTGGAGAAGCACTCAGAAGAATAGCTGAAGGTGCAGCGATGATAAGAACCAAAGGAGAAGCCGGTACAGGAAACGTCGTTGAAGCTGTTAAACATATGCGACAAGTTATGGATGAAATAAGAAGAGTTAAGAACATGCTTGACGATGAGTTAGTTACTTATGCCAAAGAGATAGGAGCACCAGTTGAGATCGTAAAAATGGTGAAAGAACTCGGCAGATTACCTGTTGTGAATTTTGCAGCTGGTGGTGTAGCAACTCCAGCTGATGCAGCTTTGATGATGATGCTTGGAGCAGATGGTGTTTTTGTTGGATCAGGTATTTTCAAATCAAAAGAACCTCAAAAAATGGCGCGAGCAATAGTCCAAGCAGTTTTACATTATGATGATCCAGAAATGCTCGCAAAGATAAGTGAGGACATTGGTCAACCAATGGAAGGAAAAGAAATAAAAGATTTAGAAGTTAGACTTCAAGAGAGAGGATGGTAAGGAATTGGCACCAATAATTGGGGTTTTAGGGATGCAAGGTGATATAAGAGAGCATGTTGAATTTCTCAAAAATATGGATGTTGGGGTTACGATAGTAAAGCTTCCAAAACATCTGGAAACTATTGATGCTTTGATAATACCAGGTGGTGAAAGTACAACCATATGGAAACTTATGAAGATAACGGGATTGGATGTGTCACTGAAGGAGAAAATAGAACAAGGATTACCAGTGTATGGCACCTGTGCCGGTATGATCGTTCTGGCTAAAGAAATAGAGAACTTTCCAGCTCAGGAAACACTTGGAGCTATAGATATAAAGGTAAAGCGAAACGCGTTCGGAAGACAAGTTGATAGCTTTGAAGCCGATTTAGAAATAAAATATATAGATGGAAAGCCTTTCAGAGGTGTTTTCATCAGAGCGCCTTTAATCACAAGTTATGGAAAAGATGTTGAAATACTCTCTGAATATGATGGTAAACCTGTTATGGCGAGACAAAAAAACATATTAGTTTCGTCCTTCCATCCTGAATTAACGAATGATTCAAGGGTTCATGAGTTTTTTTTAAAAATGGTCTAACATTTAAAAGTGAATCGATGTTGATCTCTCCCTGAAAAAGGGAGAGATTTTTGTGATTTCTTTGTAGGAGGTTGAATCAGAGTGAAAATAGCTATTATAGGTTCGGGAACATCAGCAATAGGTTTTATAGAAAAGATGTATGAGAGTAATATTAAAGATGTGAGAATCGATGTTTTTGAACAGGGCGAAAATCCTTTCCTCAGAAAGCCCGTCGGTAAGGGTTCGATATATGGTTTTGGCGGTGCCGGAACTTTTTCCGATGGAAAATTATCGATCTCTCCAGAGATAGGTGGTGAAATATCAAAGTATTTAGGCGTAGAGGTCTATCGAAAATATGTGAAAGATGCTTTAAATCTTTGGACCTTAAATGGAAAGATAGACAACATCGAAAAAAGTGCTCAATTGAGTGATCCGAGAATATCAAAGATAGCCGATGAATTCTTTAAAAATAATCTTTCAGTGGTGTTGAGTGAGTTCGTTCATATAGGAACAGACAATCTTCAAAAGATTATAAAAGAGCTGTACAAAAAATATTCAGAGGATGAATTTCATAGATTCAACTTTTATTTCAATAAAACTGTTGTTGATCTACAAAAAGAAGATGGCAAGATAAAACTGCTATTTGAAAATGAGGAATCCACCGAACTCTACGATAAAGTGATCATCGCTACTGGTAGAGGAGGGTCAAGATTTATCGATTATCTCCTGAAAAAGTGGAGAATACCCTTCACGGGAACGAAAGTGGATTTGGGTGTTAGATATGAAGTAAGTCATAGAGTTACGAAAGATATAACTGATGTTTTATACGAATTCAAGGTGAAATATCTATCCAGAACGGATGATGAGGTAAGAACATTCTGTGTTAATCCACAAGGTTTTGTTAGTAAGGAAACCGGCAACGATTTTATCACTGTGAACGGTCATTCATACGTCAACAGAAAAAGTGAAAACACGAACTTTGCTATTCTCGTTACCCATAGTTTCACCAAGCCGTTCGATGACCCTACAACTTATGGATTATCGGTTATAAAGTTAGCAAACAAGCTTGCAGGTGAAAAAGGAATAATAATTCAGAGATATAAAGATTTCACCATTGGAAGGCGTTCAACCGACAGTAGAATATCAAAATCCTATATCACACCAACTCTCGATGCAACACCTGGGGATTTGAATTTAGTTTTACCTCGACGAACTGCAACAGCCATAGAAGAATTCATAGAGGCATTGAACACCGTTATACCAGGGATAAACAATCCGGGAAACTTCTTATATGGAGTTGAAGCAAAATTCTATTCATTAAAACCGAATTTCGAGAAGCCATTCAAACTTCCAGAAGTAGAAATTTATGTGATAGGAGATGCTTCAGGGTATACAAGAGGAATAATGCAATCAACCATGTCTGGAATGTACGTCGCAGATGAGATACTAAAGAGAGGTGGATGAGTTTGTTCAAATCTGGATTCGTTGCTCTTGCAGGTAAACCGAATGTCGGAAAATCGACCTTGATCAATGCAATAATGATGAAAAAAGTAACTATAGTTTCTGAGAAACCTCAGACCACTCGCAACAGAATAAACTGCATATACACAACAGAAAAATTTCAAATCATCTTCGTGGATGCTCCGGGTATTCACAAACCACTTCACAAATTAGGAGAATACATGCTCAAGGTGGCAATCAGGGCATTGAAAGGCATCGATCTAATACTGTTCGTTGTAGATGCTGAAAGGCCTCTCTCTAAAGCCGATGAGTATGTTGCAAAATACGTTTCTGAAAGCGGGACATCAACCATACTGGTAATAAACAAAATAGATCTCGTCAATGATAGATCTACAATAAGTGCGATAGAAAAAAAAATCGAAGGATTATGCTCTACAATAGTCGATACTATTGCTGTCTCCGCATTGAAGGGTGATAACCTGGATAAATTGATAGATTCCATTGTTGAAAGACTTCCAGAAGGTCCAAAATTTTATCCTGATGATATGATAACGGATCGTCCCACTTCTTTCATCGCAGCAGAGATAATAAGAGAAAAAATACTTCATCTTACCCGCGAAGAGATACCCCATTCAGTCGCTGTTATCATCGAGGATATGATTGAGAGAAACAATGGTGTCCTCTACATCAGAGCCAATATAATCGTTGAAAGGGATTCGCAAAAGGGTATTATCATCGGCAAAGATGGACAAATGATAAAAAAGATAGGCATTCTATCAAGAGAAGAAATAGAATTCTTCACAAGCAAAAAAGTATTCTTGGATCTGCACGTAAAGGTTAGAAAAAACTGGCGAAATGACGACTTTTCACTTTTGAACGTCGTTGGTTTCAAAAACGAACTAAAAGATTGATTTTTTAAAAACTGATGCCAAAGAAGGTTGATACAGCCGGCTGTATGAACCCAGCAAATAGCCATGGAGATGTCGCCACACCAATCCCGCCTATCCACATGGAATGAAAGCTGATATTCTGTAGGTCCCAATCATGGAAAAATGTTATTCCTGCACCAGCGGATAAATAAAACGGGATAGGTGAAAAGATCGAAAACATGGCGGTACCATTGGCACCAGGGCCGATTCCCATTCTCCATTCTCCCAGTTCTCCAATTCGTACCTCCAAAAGATTCGCTGCTCTATATCCCCCCTGTAAACCAACTCCCAATAATCCACTGAATCCATATGAAAATCCGCCATAAATTGTATAGGAGTTTTCTTTGTGGGCCATACCGAAGGTAGCAATATCATTGAAGTTTCCAAAACCTATATAATTCTGTGAAAACAAATGATTCTCCAATGAGAATATAAAAACAATTATTATAACAAATAGGAACATCCTATAGGACTTTTTCATCGAGGTCTCCCCCCTTTACGTAATGGATTCTTCCCGAACTCTTTTCCTTTGTCATCCTGAGCGTAAGCGAAGGATCTTTCGTCGCTAACACTCCTTCGGAATGACAAGGAAAATGTCATCCCGAACGAATGTGAGGGATCTTTTATCCTCAATTGCTACTACTTCTTAGACTTTTTAAAGACTTCAACAATATCTATCTGCTATTTTTGCTTCATTGAATATCATCATCGCTACTAATTAACACTATCTTCGTAATCAAAATTCGAAAGATATTCCAAAAGAAATTTTAGATGGGTTAATCACCGTAATCGGTGAATTGAGATTATATGATGCTTCGCCGAATAAACCTAAATTACTCATTTTTATCTCTAAACCAATTGTTCCGTACAAATCAGTGCTAAAATCGAATATGTTTGACAAATTACTCAAATTGAATTCTTTGGTTAATCCCCCATAAGGTATTAAATCTCCTGCAGGTATCGCCAAAAATAATGAACCTTTCATATAAAAACCATTTGTCAAATCCTTCAACACGGAAAGATCAACACCTAAGAAACTGTTGAATGATCTTATTCCCCCACCAAGAGAAGTGATATTAAGATTTTCCATTTCTGCTCTCACGGTTAATTCAATGGGAAAAATTAGAATTGGTAACAACAAAAAGACAAATAGAGGTAAGAACTTTACCAATCTCATAGCGTAACCCCTTTCTATTTAAAAGCTTGCTGCTCGCAAAGTAATTATAAAATACTTGGTACTTAAAATGCAAATTTTCTATTTTTCCTGCAAAAACACGGCCATTTGTGTTCTGTAAATCCCTACATCTTTATCGAGTTCCAACAACACGTTTATCATGAGTTTATTGCCTTTATAATCTAAATTAATATCTCCACCGTAAAAAACGAAATTGAAAGAACCATCTGGAACATCCATTTTCAATCTTTTAATATTCGAGAATTTACGATTTTTTCCCTCGCCTATGACAAACTTTTCTGATCTGTTCGTGTTATCAAAAAAGACTTCCATTGTTGACATATAAAAACTGATAGTTGGTATCTCGAATTCAATGAAAAACCTCTCCACTACTGGATTCATTACATTCAAAAGAACTGACAATTTGAATATGTGAGAGGTGGAAGCCTCAACCTTTACCTTTCCAAAATAATTGTTCTCGTTTTCAAATTTGTACTCATACTCAGGTTCGTTTAATGTCTTGAAGATAAGCCTTAAATTCTTCAGCAAAACAAATTTCTGACTTTTCAAAGTACAACCATCACTGCTTTTCTCAAAGATCATATTCGTTTCAACGTAAGGAACGAAAATATCCATAAATTGGCCCACATCCAATTTTTCCGGATTGGTGAGTCCATTCCTTTTAACTAGAATATCCGGTCGTGTAGCAAAAAACCGGGAGATCCTGTATAAAGTATCTCCCGGTTCAACCATATATCTCCAAAGAAAGGTTTCTTTCGAAAAACTCAGAGCACTTATAAATAACATTATGATTAAAATGATGTACTTTTTCATAATCGAATCAATCGAAATATTTTCTTGCAGCAATAGTAGCCGCAATGGCTCCATCAGAAACTGCGGTTATCACCTGTCTCACTGATTTCACCCTAACATCTCCTGCAGCAAAAATCCCTTTAACGCTCGTCTCCATATCTTCATTTGTTATTATGAAACCATTCTCGTCCGTTTCAACAAAATCCTTGAATATTCCACTGTTCGGTTCCAAACCTATGAATATGAAAACTCCATCAACTGGTAATTCCTCTATCTTTCCTGTCTTAACATTTTGCAAGACAAGGGCTTCAACCTTATCATTTCCTTTTATTTCTTTAACCACCGTATCCCATATGAAATCTATCCTTGGATTTTTAAACGCTTTTTCTTGCAAACTCTTAACGGCTCTCAATTTATCCCTTCTATGGATTATAGTAACTTTCGATACTATCCTCGATAAGTATAGAGATTCATCAACTGCAGAATCTCCACCACCAATCACGACAACGTTTTTATTTGCAAAGAATGCACCATCACAAACTGCACAATATGACACACCTTTGCTTATGAATTCATCCTCACCTGGAACACCCAATTTTCTCGGTGAAGCACCCGTCGCTATTATTATCACCTTCGATTTGTATACCCTTCCATTATCAAGGTGTACAAGTTTGGAATTTTCATTATCTAACTCGAGCTTTACAACTTCCCCGTAATCAAATTCTGTTCCAAACAAATCGGCGTGTTCTTTGAATTTTTGGGCGAGTTCATTGCTATTTATTATTCCATATCCGGGGTAGTTCTCCATAACATCGGTCAGAAGAATCTGACCCCCTTCAATATTTTTTTCTACAACCAAGGTGGAAAGTCCTGCTCTTCCTGAGTAAATAGCTGCTCCCAAGCCTGCAGGACCGGCACCTATTATTATTACATCGTATTCTGTTTTCTCGGGCCCTGTTTTCTTTGCCTCGAGGTCGAAAAAAACCATCCTGCGATCACTCCTTGGAACATTTTTTACTTTTTCAATCCCTTCAATACTTCATTCAAGTAATTGGCTTCCGGAAGAGCTCCCACAAAGCTGTAATCCTCGTTAACTACTATATGTGGAACTGCCGAAACCCCAAACTTCGTTGAAAGCTCCATGAACTCATTAGCCTCTATCATCTCTCCGATTATGTTGTCGTTGACAAGTGCAAAATGATGTGCCATCAAAACAGCCCTTGGACAATAAGGACAAGTTGGAGTAACGAAAACTTGTATTCTCACCTCATGATCGATCTTTTTGAGTTGCTCAATCGTCTCAGGTGAAAGATTAGGAACAGGACCCTTTGAAAAGGTTACTATATCATCAATGAGAGTTGAAAATTCATGACCAGACGGTATACCATAGAATCTGACACCGTAATCTTTTCCATTCTCGTCGAGGATGATCAACGCCGGAACTCTTTGTACATCATACTTTTGGACCATTTCTTCATCTTTGCCGAAATCGTAAACTTCAAGTTCTATTCTTTCATCAACATCGATGAGTTCTTTCAAAAGATTCTGAGTCAGATCACAGTATTCACAGATCGATTCATCGTCGACTCTGAACAGAAGAATTTTCACTTTTTTCTGCAACTCCTCAGAGAAAATTTTTTTTAAGTCGTTTACTATCTTGCTATTTAAAAGCTTGGGCATCAAATCACTCTCCTTGTTAAATTTTTCCTATACCCTTATATGGTAACATTACAACTTGTCCAATTAATGACTGCAACGTTTCAATACCCTTAATTTTTCCAAGAAAAAGATTCCAAATCCTGTGAGAATCAAAATCAATTGGATTATTCCTATTATCTCCCTGGGTATCGACTCCGATTTACCAATGATGAAAGCCAAGAACAGAATGCTGAAGGTTTCCAAAAAGTGTGAGACTATGGATTTTATATTCCTTGGGAGTAAATACTTCAAAAAATATTCTCTTTTCGTGTAACCAAGCGACAAGAACATCACTTTATGTCTGACGTCATAACCAAAGAGTATTTTTAAGAAAAAATTCAACGTTTTCAGGTAGGTCAGCAAGCCAATTATAAATATTTCTAACGACAAAGAAGTGCGCACAGATATCACGAGCATGGATAGTCCAAACAGAGTATATATATTCACGATATCTAAGAAAGTAAAAACATCTCTTTCTTTTTTCCCTGCCAATAAATAGGCACCTGGAATTCCTAAAAAAGTAGCTATGAGAACCAAAAATAGAGAGTAGAAAAACATATCCATTAACATACCGACTCCCTAAAAAACATCAATTTTCCTCTGATTCCTGATCTTTCTTTTCTTTGAAAAGCTCCGATATTCCGGCTATACTCCCAAGTATTCCACTTGCCTCCAAAGGCAGGAATATTTTAGTTGCCTTACCATTTGCAATCTCTTTCAAAGCATCGAGATATTTAACTGCCAAAAGATCATTCGAGGGATTCCCTTCATGAATTGCACCGAAGATTTGAATTATAGCTTTTGCCTGCCCCTCAGCTTCGGCAATAAATTGATATTTTCTTGCAGCCGCAACCTTTTTAATTGCCTCAGCTTCTCCTTCAGCCTTCAAAATCGCTGCCTGCCTTTGTCCTTCAGCCCTGAGTATCTCAGATTGCTTTACACCCTCTGCTTCCAAAATTGCTGCCCTCTTTGTTCTCTCAGCTTTCATCTGCCTACTCATAGCTTCCATAATGTCATTTGGTGGATCTATTTTCTTTATTTCCACTCTCGTTACCTTCACACCCCATTTGTCAGTTGCTTCATCTAAAACTTCTCTTAATTTCGCATTTATGGCTTCCCTCGATGTTAGGGTCTGGTCAAGCTCGAGTTCACCGATTACATTTCTCAAATTGGTTTGAGCAAGTTTCACAGCCGCGGTTTGGAAGCTACCAACATTATATATCACTCTAAACGCATCGGTTATTTCATAATATATCACAGCATCTACCGTAACGACCACATTGTCTTTTGTTATGACTTCTTGCGGTGGAACATCTATAACCATCTCACGCATATCTACTTTTATCATTCTGTCAAAAAACGGGATTATAAAATGTAATCCGGATTTAACCTCTTTTTTGAATTTTCCCAATCTTTCTATCAAACCTCGTTCATATGGTCTGACAATTCTTATACCACTCGCAGCTATTACGAGTATAAAAAAGGCTATTATTCCCCAAAAAATCAGCATGCTCACTCTCCCCCCTCCTTTAGAGGTTCTACGATCAAAGTCGTTCCCTCCAACTTCAAAATTTTGACTCTCGAATCCTTACGTATCACTCCCTCAAAATTCGAGACAGCTCTCCATTCTTCAGAACCAACCTTGACTATTCCAAAGCTACCGGGTTTTATCTCCTTGGTTACCCTACCTACTTGCCCAATGATTTCATCCACATTTATCTCTTTTTCAGAAGATCCAACAAATTTCTTGGCAAACGGTCTGGTTAAAGCAACCAAGATCCCAGAAACGAGAACAAAAGTAACCGTTTGAAACAAAATGGAGAAGTCAAAGTACGCAAGCACTGAAGCTGCAAATGCTCCAAGACCAAACCAAAATATGAAAAACGTGGGAGTGACGATCTCTATCACGGTTAGAATGACACCCAATATGACCCACGTTAGGAAGGCATTGAACATATTATCGCCTCCTAATATTTTTAACGGACCCAAATCTTACCTGGATACACATAATCCAAACTAACATCACTCAACTGTGAGCCGGCCTTTCTAATTATTTTATCAACAACTGATTCATACCTACTCGATATATGATACAATACAGCATTTTTGACTCTGGTTTTTTCAATCAGTTCCAAAACTTCTTCCAGCGATGCGTGAATCTCTCCCTTTCTATCTTTTTTACTCAAGAAGGTGCATTCATGCAACAGAAAATCAGTACCCTCGACGACTTCGGGACTCAATGCCATTGTATCGCCACTTATAGTGAGAATCTTCTTCTCGTACGTGTACGTCAAATGATCCCTACCCATTTTATTCATTAAAGCTATTATTTTCTCCTTTGGTAAACATAAAAACTCTTTTCTGAGTTTTCTTCTCTCTTCAATAATATTGTAACCAAAAGCTGGTTCACTCAACGTGTGTCTAACTTGAAAGGTTACTACAAACCTTTTGGTATTGCCATTGTCTTTTACGAGTATTCTTTCACCAACACCTATTGGAAAAAACTCCAATTCGTACTTCAATTCTGAGTTCACTTTTTTTATGAAATTTGAGTACTCCCTTATTGCATTACTGCCCTTTGGAAAATAAATCTCCAGTCTCTTTTCTCGATCACCCATCGCATTATTTCTGGAATTGATGATCCCCCAAAGTCCTGCAATATGATCAGCATGTCCGTGAGTCAGAAATATTCTCTTTATTGCGAATATCTTATTCCCCATGTACGAACTGATACCTTCACCTGCATCAAACAAAAGCCTATCCGGTGAATAGTATATCCACGTCGAAAACAAGGCCTTCGAATATATCATTAATTGCAATAATTATCCCTCCGAAACTATCTCGATCTTTATCTTCCCTTTCACTCCTCCAGGAAGCCTGATTCCCACCTCGTAAGTCCCAAGTTCTTTTATGTGTTCATCCAATTCTATATTCTTTTTATCGAATTCATCCCCTATTTCCTTTGAAATAGCCTCTGCAATGTTTGCTGAAGTCACAGCACCATAGAGCTTTCCACTTGATCCAGCCTTTGCCTTTATGATTATTTTTTTCTTTGAAAGATCCTTCAATTTGTTTTCATTTTCTTCTTTGAGTTTTTCAAATCTCCTCTGTTGTAGTTTCTTTTCCTTCTCGTAATGTTTCAAGTCCCCCTCTTTCAACTCTTTTGCAAGACCACGAGGTATCAAAAAATTTCTCGCATAACCGTTGGATACTTCCTTTATTTCGCCCTTTTTACCCAACTTCGCTACATCAGTCAAAAGTATTATCTTCACTTACATCACCCCATAAAACAGAGGGGACATTGTCCCCTCAATCTTTTGTGTATGGTAATAAAGCCATCTGTCTTGCTCTTTTTATAGCTATTTTAACCATCCTCTGATGTTTTGCACAATTACCGTTCGTTCTCCTCGGAATGATTTTACCTTTATCCGTTAAGAATTCTCTCAACAACTTGATGTCTTTATAATCAACATATTCTACCTTTCTTGAGCAGAGCCTGCATTTTCTCACTCTCCTTCTTTCTCTCAAAACAAGCTCCTCCTTTCAAGCTAAATTTTTCAAAAATGAACATCAAAATGGCACTTCATCACTATCATCGGAGTCAATATCATCGTTATCGACATTATCATCGAAAAGATCGATATCTTCTTCGAAAGTGTCCGTACCATTCGTATTCGTCTCTTCTTTTGGTTTTGGTTCCATAAACTGGATATTGTTAGCAACTATCTCCGTTGTTGTCCTGTATTCTCCGGATTGAGTCTGCCAACTCCTTATCCTCAGTGATCCTTCAACTAAGATCAACCTTCCCTTTGACAGGTATGTTCCAACAAACTCTGCAAGCCTACCGAAAGACACTATTCTTATAAAATCCGCAGTTTGAGAATCCTGAGATGCCCCTCCATTATAGTTTCTGTTAACAGCAAGAGTAAACACACTCACTTGGGTGCCATTGGGTGTGAACCTTATCTCGGGATCCCTGGTCAAGCGTCCAACAAGGATTACTTTGTTAAAACTGGACATCAAAAATCACTCCTGAGAATTTTCTGAGTCACTATCATCGGTAGCAACCGTCTCCTCGACGACTTTCGTTTCTGTCTCAGGGACCTTCTCCTCTACTCTTTCCTTTACCTCGGCAGTACCTTCTTTTTTATTTATCTTCTTTTCCTTCTTTTCAAGATCTTCCCTTCTGAACGTTTGCCATCTGAATATTTCCTGAGTGATGTGATAGAAACTCTCTAATTGATTCACTTTTTCTGGAGAAGCCCTGAAGATTATGATAGTGTAATCACCTTCTGTGAATTTCTTCACCCTGAACGCAAGTTTTCTGATTCCCCAACGAGTTACATCCTCAATCTTACCTTCAACTCTCTCCTGAATGAAGTTTTTAACCTTCTCCACAACGTTTTCTCTTTCTTCTTCATCGAGGTTTGGAACAACGATGAACATAGTTTCATAAATTCTCTCCACTAAAAGCACCTCCTCCCACGGACTTATTATGGCTTTGCCTTCAAGACAAAGCGGGATTTATTTCTCGCC
>DQYP01000256.1 GCA_011043375.1 Thermotogaceae bacterium
GTCTTGAGAGTCAAGGAAAGAAAAGGAAAGATCTTTGTAATCTTGGATGCCGGTATGAATGATCTGATAAGGCCCGCATTGTATTCAGCTTATCATGAAATAATACCTTTGAATGATGAAACAGAGGAGTGCACAGTAGATGTTGTGGGACCTCTGTGTGAGGATGGCGATTTTCTGGCGAGAGATAGAAAGATGAGAAAAGTGAAAACAGGTGATTTGGTGATTGTTGAGAACGTTGGAGCGTATGGATTTTCAATGTCGTCGAATTACAACGCACGCTTGAGAGCAGCGGAGGTGTTGATCAATGGAGGGGATATTAGACTTATAAGAAAGAGGGAAACATTCGAAGATCTCATCAAGAATCAAATTATATGAAAAGATTTAGGAATAACTCGGGGGGAAGTTGAAAAATTTTTTGAGAGATAAAAGGGCAGGGGGTGATTAAAATAAAATACTTGGCAATCGTCCTAATGGTATTGTTGATCTCTGTGTTGGTAATTGGAGCTGAGTTTTCGCGTTTCATACTATCTGATTCTGAAGTAAGTGAGACAATCGGTAAATTTTTGATACAGAAAACCGGCTCCCAGTTGGCTATGATAATATTTCCAAATATCAAGAAAATCAACAGTGTCAATTCCAAAGATGTATTAGTAGGAGAAATCAGAAAACTGGGAAATATCAGAGTGATAAAACTCAGCGGTAAAGAAATAAAGGAAATACTCGAGGATGTTGGCCGATCTTTCAGTTACAATGGTATGCACTTCGAAATCAATGATGGTATATTCGCGATCTTGGAAGGAATTGAATACGTGATAGATTTAACCAAATTGGATGGTGAAAAGGTTGTTTTCCTTAAAAACTCAGATGGTTCGAATGTCAAACCTGATCAAGAATTCAAGGTAGCTGTACTTGGACCCATATTTGAAGACAAGGAGATTATAGAGGACTTTGGAGATATAAATCAATATTTTGAAAATGGCGAAATAACAGATCCAGAGCCAGATATGAACTGGCAAGTCTATTTTAAACCCTTCTTCTTCAGTTATACCATAAGACCTGGGGATACCTTGTGGAAACTATCGAAAAGGTTTCATACGACGATACCAACAATAGTTTACTTCAATGATTGGATCAAAGATCCAGATTTAATATACGCTTTCTGGAATCTGAGAATTCATGTAGGAAAGTGGAAATGAAAGTTTCTGATCAATCTGAATTGGTTGATGTTGAAATCAGTGAGTCCAAGATTCCTTGAAGGACCTCGAGTTTTTCTTGACCCATTACAATTATCTCTAAGTCACTGTTTTTGGTGGACACTATGTTAAAGTCTTTTGGAATACTCGTAATATCTTTCAATGATGATTTTAGTTTCTTTGAATGTTCAATTATTATAACAACCAACTTGTGTTTATTATAGGTTTCACCCGTTACAAAGGTAACTTTCATGTCCTTTATCGATAAACGGTTGATCATAAATGCCTTGAACAATGATATGGCCTTCTGAACGTATTTGGCTGAGATATCTTCCTGCGTTTCTTTTTTGCTTATTTCTAATCCTTTTGCATACTTATCTACTTGAAAATCAAAAGTTTCTTCATCAATGTTTTGTACATTATCGTATATTAAAACGGTTCTTATGTTTGGAACCGTTCTCTCTATCTTAATGATCTGCCATTCATCTTTGGTCACCATGAAATCGTAGAGCTGATCTTCATGATTGATTTTCAATTCGTATAAATCTCCATTGTTTCCGGTTGTATCAAAACTTACTATTTCATACTTTCCGGAGTTCAAGATATTCATCAATAGATCCTCAAGATCATTTATGGAGACGGAAGGTTTTACTAAAACACCATTATTCCAAACAAAACATCCTTTATCATTTCTTAACCACACAACAGCCTCTGGGAATTTGACTTTCACGAGTTTCTCAAATCCGTTTCGATAAATCTCCTCATATCTGTACCTGTTTTTTAAACCGTTCTCAGTGACAGTACGGATACCATAGATTATTTGACTTTTGTATGACTCCAAAACTTTCTCTATAACTTCTTCAGCAGTGAAAAGCGCAAAAACACTTATCGAGACCGTAACTATAACCAAGAATAACAAAACTTTTCTCATTCCATACACCTCATTATAGATCTGCTACGTTGATGAAACATTGATTAAAAGCTGTCGTTCACCAATTTTATTTTTTCCAAGAGATTGTCAACACTGTTTTCAACATATGTGGAAGTGCTTTGAGATAACATTTCAATACCTTTTTCAAATATCTTTGCATAGTAGTTTTGTGTGGAGGAAGTATTGAAATAACTTTGAAGTAAAAATACACCAAAGAACACACTTACCGTTGCCAGAGCCATTCTGTAAGGTAGAAATTTCTTGTTTCGTATTTTCTTCATCACTTTCTTTTTGTTACTAACACTGGGATGGTAAGAGGTCCTTATCTTCTCAACAGATATAAAGATTTGATAATTTTTCAAGAAATCCTGGCAAAAATCACAACTCTCAACGTGTTTCTTAAAGTGATGTTCTTCTTCCTCCGTCATTTCACCATCCAAATACTTCATACAAAGTTCTTCACATGATTCCTTCATAAATTAACCTCCTCAACACCACATATCATATCAGATCCTTTATCAACTCACTCAATCTCTTTCTTGCGTAGTGCAGACGACTCTTCACTGTTCCCACCGGCTTGTTGATTATATGAGCAATTTCATCGTAACTCAACCCTTCTATATCTCTCAGTTTTATTAACAATCTGTCTTCTTCTGATAATTTATCCATCGCACCTTCCAAAGCTTCCAACGTTAATTCCGATATCATACTCTCAACAGGACTACTGCTACTCTTTGGTTCTATATAAGGAACTTCCTCACTATCAAAATCAGTTAAAATTTCTTTATGCTTTTTGTATTTTCCCATCATATCTTTACAAACGTTGACCGCTATCCTGTAGATCCAAGTTGATAATGACGAATCTCCCCTGAATTTCTTAATGCCTTTATAGACCCTTACGAACACTTCTTGGATAACATCACTCACGTCATCTATCCCAAGATAGGATTTTGCTATCCCCGCTATCATGGGGACGTATTTGTCATACAGTTTGCTATATGCCCATTCCTCTCTTCTTTTAAGTGCTTTAACAAACTTTTCCTCATCTTTGTTTACTCCCAAACTTATTCACCCTACTCAATTCATTTGACTACCAAAGGTGGCAATTGTTCAATTGGATTATAACAGATCATCCCGATTCATTAAATTTTATCATATTAAAGAAGTGGATTCTTTTGATTGGATCTGGAAAATGATTTACAATAAAAGTAAAATAAAAAATTAGAGAGAGGATTGAAATTGGTAAATTCAGATTCTTTCAAAAAGGATAAGATGTTTTATAAATTCTCCTTGTATGGATTTCTAAAAAACCAGAGGTTCTTTGATCCTTTTTTGATCCTGTTTTTCAGAGAAGTAGGATTATCTTTTCTTCAGATAGGCGTGCTTTTAGCGGTAAGAGATATAACTACCAACATCTTTGAGATTCCAACAGGAATGTTCGCGGATATTTTTGGAAGAAGAAGATCGATGTTGATGTCTTTTTCCGCGTACATATTGTCTTTTTTGATATTCTTCTTCTTCCCAAATTATTATCTTTACATGATAGCAATGATCCTGTTTGCTTTAGGAGAAGCATTCAGAAGTGGAACCCACAAAGCTATGATCTTTGAATACCTAAGAATTAAAAATTGGGAAAAACATAAAGTTGAATATTACGGTAATACCCGTGCTGCTTCTCAATTTGGATCGGCTATATCCTCTTTGATCGCAGCGGCTTTGGTATTCTACAACGGGAGTTATAGGATAGTGTTCTTAGCGTCTATAATACCCTACGTACTCAATTTAATAAATCTCGCGACTTATCCAAAGGAATTGGATAATCCACCATCACAAGATTCAACCGCAAAGAGGAAAATGGAGCTGAATTCTAAGGTAAAATCGACTTTTAAAGATTTTGTGTATATGTTCAAAAATCCATCGTCTTTAAAACCTATCTTGAATTCGTCTGTTTTTGATTCTTTCTTCAAAATAACCAAAGAATATCTTCAGCCCATCGTCAAAGAGTTCGCTTTGTTACTTCCAATAATGGTTGGTTTGAGTGGCACTAAAAGGGTTTCTGTGATCGTAGGGATAATATATTTCTTTTTGTACCTCTTGACAAGTTATTCTTCGAAGAACTCATCAAAATTTTCTAAAAAGTTCAAAGACCTTTCACATGCGATCAATTTAACTTATCTTTTTGGTGGCATCTTTTTGTTGCTCGCCGGAATAACCACCGCATTTAAGTTAAACATGTTTGCCATAATTCTGTTCATCCTGTTCTACATGTTGGAGAATGTTAGACGTCCTATGAATGTATCCTTGATAAGTGAGAGAATACCCCACCGAACCATGGCAACGGGACTTTCAGTTGAATCACAGTTGACCACCACACTCAAAGCGATTATAGCCATAGGGATCGGGGCACTTGCCGACAAGTTGGGAATTGGTGTGAGCTTGTTGATAGCAGGAATGTGTATGCTTTCACTCTATATATTTGTGAAAATAGATTGAGTTTACGTTTCTGACCTTTTGGTAATCAAAAATCGAGTAATCTATAAAACTCACATGTTTCGTTTTTATACAATCCCTCAACTCCAAGAGGTATCCTGATCATTCCGTCCGCTCTTCTGATAGTGCTTATAAGCCCAGAATCTCCAAGTATAGGGGTCGCAAAGAGATTTCTGTTTTCTCTATAAAGTTTCACCATAACGAAGCGTTCCCTTCCTTGGGATGCTGGAACATTTGTATCTATTTTCACGTAAAACTCTGGTTTTGGGAAAACGTCTTTTTCACCAGATAGTTTTTTGAGGATTGGGATTAGGAACAACGTGGTACTCGAAACGAAGGAAGTTGGATTTCCAGGAAGTCCTATCAGGACTTTATTTTTACTCAATCCAAAAACAGTCGGTTTACCAGGTTTTATCAATACACCATGATATATCACTTCACCAACCTCAGAAAAGGCCGCCATTGTGTAATCACGGGTGCCTAAGGAACTTCCACCACATGTGATAACAACATCATGATTTTTCAAGGCAAATTTTATTATTTCAAGAAGTTTCACATAATCATCCTTTACGTGCCCCAATCTAATAGCCTCGAATCCTTGATTCTTCAAATAGTTAGCCAAAAAGTACGTGTTGGAATCCCTGATTTGATATTTTACCTTTTTCTTTTCCCACGGCTCAATGATTTCATCACCGGTGGAAATGATACCGATTCTAACTTTTTTGAAGACCTTAATTTCCATTTTTCCTATTGCAAGGAGACTGTGGATATCCCTATCGTTCAATCTTTTTCCTTTTTCTATGATAGTCTCTCCAACTTTTACATCTTCATCTTCTCTTAGAATGTTCTCCCATGGTGAAACGGTTTTGTAAACTTCCACGAATTCTCCAATCTCTTTTGTGTTTTCAACCATTACAACAGCGTTTGCTCCTTTTGGAATAGTACCACCCGTTGCTACCCTAATTGCTTCACCACTGTTCAGGGTTATCGATGGTTCTTCTCCTATCTTTATTTCACCTATCACTTTGAGAAAAGCTGGCATTTCCATAGAGGCACCAAAAGTTTCTTCTGCCTTTACTGCATAACCATCGACATTTGAACGATAAAAACCTGGGAGGTTCTCATCCGAAACCACATCTTCTGAACAAACACGGTTCACAGCTTCAAAAACGCTTATACTCTCAACATCAAATATTGGTTTCAATTTCGAGATATATTCACTATAAACTTCTTCTCTGGAAACGAATTTCAAAAATTCACCCATTTTTTCACTCCTTGGTGTTGTTTTATGAACAAATTGATTTTTCAATTTGACCTTCTCCCCTCACTTTAGTGAGGGGATTCCCACTTCACAGATGGAATATTCTACGTATGGTAGATTATTTAAGAGTTTGTTTAGTACCTCAACCTCCATCTCCACGGGCATAGATATTTCACCCTCGGATCGGTCCAATTCGAGGAATTATTTTTAATTCATAGGTCATTGGAATTAAATTTATCCAAATTCGATCTTTTAAACACATTATCACCCATTAAATTTTATCATCCAAATTCATTTAAAAACGTCTGTATCTCCGTATTGAAATACGAGTTTTTAGACGTTAGGGGATTATAAACAAAGTAAATCTGATGCTTTCTAATTTGGAATGTTAAAAATTTAAGTGTTAAAATTAAAATAGAGTGTTTTATTCCGCTTCATTAATGATGATAGTGTTAACTAATAGTGATGATGATATACGATAAATCAGAAATAGCAGATGAATATTATTGAAGTCTTTGAAAAGTATAAAAAGTAATAGCAATTTGGGATAAAAGATCCCTCACATTCGTTCGGGATGACATTTTCCTTGTCATTCCGAAGGAGCGTTAGTGACGAGGAATCTTATCCTAACAAGCAATAAGTTTTTTAATCAATACTTTTAATTAACAGAATCTTAATGATTCAGGTGGGCTGAGATAATGATGTTCGAGAGAAAAATTTTCGATGATATCAATCAGATTTATGATTACTTAGAAGAGAATTACGGTAGAGAGTGGTATGTGGATTATCTCGCTGATATTAAAAAGCTTAAGAATGGAAAGTATGAAGTTAGAATATACAAAACGTCGGATTTTCATCTTGAGGATAAGTTGGATATAGATCCAGAGGAATTGGAGCAAATACTTTCCTATGAGATAACCCAAGGTTCTGAAAAAGTCGAAACAGAGGAATATATGGAACCATTAATATTCGTGAATGTTTCTGAGGACGAAATGCTTGCGAGTATAACAATAATACCTGGATTAAAAAAGGAGCTTCCAGCAAAGGAAGAAGTCATAGAAATATTGAAAGAAAATGGCGTAGTCATGGGTATAGATGAAAAAGTTATAGAAGAAGCTTTGGAGGAGAAGAAAATATTCTCATCTATAATTGTCGCCAAGGGTAAAAAGCCGGAACCTTCAATGGATGCAAAACTTGATGTAAAGTTTCAGAGTGGTTCGCATTTAAAAACCCAACCTGAATGTGAGGAATTTAAAAAGATTATAAAATGTTGCGATAAACTCGTGGTTTTGGCTGAAAAGATTCCGCCAATTGAGGGAAAAGATGGTTACACGGTTACTGGAAAGATATTGAAAGCGAGGAAACCAAAAGATTTGAATCTGTATGATTATCTCGGCGAAAACGTTGAATTATCTGAGGATGGAACAAAAATAATCTCAAAAATAGCTGGTGAACCTTATATAGACCGTTGGGGCAAAATATCGGTAAGAAATGTTTTGTTTGTAGAAGGAGATCTGAAAGAAGTTGGAAATATAGATTTTCCGGGTACAGTTGTAATAGAAGGAAACGCAGAAGGTTTATATGAAATAAAAACAAAAGGTGATTTGGTTATAAGGGGAGTTGTTGGAGGGGTAACCATAAAATCTGAGGGAAATATTGTTATAGAAAAAGGTATTTTTGGAAGATCCAAGGGTGGAATCGAATGTGGAAAAGATTTTAGAGCATCTTATATAAACAATTCTACAGTTAAATGTGCCGGAAACATATTTGTTGATGATTACATAATGGATTCTATAGTTTTGGCTAAAGGATCGATAGTAGTCAATGGAAGAGGCATAATCGTTGGAGGAAAAATTTTCGCCGGCGAGAACATATCTTGTAATACAATAGGCAGTTCTTTTGGAACAATTACACGGGTTGGTTGTGGAATCGATTATGAAAAAACGTTGAAACTCGTGGAGTTAGAAAACGAACTTGAGAGTATTATCATGAAGTTATCAACAGCGATCAAGCTGATATTGAAATTCGAAAAGATCGTGTCTTCTTTATCCAATCAAGAGAATAGAAAGTACATAATCATATTACGAAAATTGAACGAAAGGAAAATGGATCTACAAAAAAAGATAAAGACCTTAAGGGACAAAATAAGGTCTCTCAATAAGGAAATAATGATTGAAAATTTGAAGATCAGAAATAGAATCTTAGTTTTCAAGAATTGCCGTGAAGCGGTTGTACAAATTGGGGGCCATATTTTAAAAGTCATTAAGGAAACAGGTCCAGGTTTTTTCGAACTTGATCATATAAAAAATGAAATTGTGTTCAGGGGTAAAAATATGTGAATTTCTTGTGAAATATTTTGTTTTTAAACAAGAAACATCATGTTTCTTGAAACTCTTTTTTTACTTGTGTATAATTAACTGAGATGTTTGAGGAATACAATGAGAAAAGGAGGTAGAATAGATGTCTAAAAAATGTTATGTATGTGGTAAAGGTCCTTCAACTGGCAATCATGTGAGCCATTCCAATAAGAAGACTAAGAGGCGTTGGAAACCCAACCTCCAAAGAGTCAAGATCGAGATTGATGGCCAGATAAAAAGAGTGAGGGTCTGCACGGATTGTTTGAAAAGTGGGAAAGTAGTAAGAGCAATATAGCGCGGGAGATAAACCGCGCTTTCTTTCTCGCCTTTTGCGTATTTCTTCCATCGAGGAAGTGTGAAATTTGGAAAGAATAAAGGTGTACAATTTCAGATATTCATCATGGGTCAGATGGCTGTGGTTTTTGATAATGATTTCCCTCCTGTTGTTCCTTCAATATATTTACCCAACCAACAATAAATTCCTCATATGGATTACTTTGTTTCTTATTTTTCTCACTGCTTTCAGATTCTACAGAGTCTTGAGTTACAGAATTGTCGTGGATCTTGAGAATTCTCAAATTAAAATAGGAAAAAGGATTATTCCATTGAGAATACGTAACATGAGTTCCTATACAGATCTTTTAGGATTCAACAAACTCACCGTAGAATTTGAAAATGAGATAATAACTGTGAGTTCTTCGCTGGAAGATTTTGAATTTTTTGGAGAACTCCTACAAAAACAATGGGAGGAAGAACAAATTGAAAAGCAGAGGCACCTGGATAGAGATTGATACGAACGCCTATCTCCACAACCTTGAGTATTTCTCAAACCTCCTTTTTCCAACGAAGGTTATGCCTGTATTGAAGGCGAACGCATATGGTCATGGTGCAAAAGTGCTCGCCAAAAAAGTTGAAGAAATCGGTTTAGATTACATAGCCGTTGCATTCCTTGAAGAAGCTTTGGAATTGAGAGAGAGTGGTGTGAAGATTCCTATATTGGTTTTCAATTACTTTTCAGAGAAATACGTTGATTATTTTGTGAAAAACGATATTACAGCCACTATATATTGTCATGAACAATATAAAAGCCTTGAAAGCGAATTAAGGAAAAAGAACATGAAGTTGAGGGTTCATATAAATGTCGATACAGGAATGGGAAGACTCGGCTATAAAGTAGATAAAGCGTTGGAACTTTTTGAAATGATCTATCGATCACCTTATTTCGATTTGGAGGGTGTATACACACATTTTTCAGATGCTGATAATATCGGTAGTGGATTCACAATGGAACAAAATGAAAGATTCAAGAGTTTTTTAAATGAATTACCTGAGAAACCAAAGATAATCCACAATTGTAACAGTGCGGCTAGTATCTTCTTCAGAGAGTTCAAAATGGATTATTCCAGGATAGGTATAGCAAGTTACGGCTTGCAGCCTTCTAATGCGAAAAAGGATGAAAACATAGAACCTGTGTTATCATGGTACAGTGTGGTATCATTTGTTAAAG
Organism: Thermotogaceae bacterium; assembly: GCA_011043375.1. Taxonomy (GTDB): domain Bacteria; phylum Thermotogota; class Thermotogae; order B21-G9; family HyVt-16; genus HyVt-16. The sequence continues at coordinate 9,740 of DQYP01000256.1, forward strand.
AAATATCCCCGGGTGATACCATCAGTTACGGTAGGACATTCATTGCCAAAAGCAAGATGAAGGTCGCAACGATACCTGTTGGATATGCCGATGGATATCCAAGAGATCTGAGTAATAAAGGCTATGTTTTGATAAAAGGAAAAAAGTGTAAGATACTTGGTAGGGTTTGTATGGATCAATTCGTGGTTGATGTGAGCCATGTAAAGGATATAGAAATAGGCGATCAGGTTGTTTTGATTGGAAGACAAGATGGAAGTAAAATAAGTGCTGAGGAATTGGCTAAATTAATTGGTACTATAAACTATGAAATAGTGTGTAGAATAACCAGCAGGGTACCACGAGTGTATCTTTGATTGGAGGAGAGATCAGTGAAGATAGGTGATATACTGAACAGTAAAGCTAATTTGAATAACAATAAAAAGGATAACTATAAATATATATCCGAATTGAAAAAGGACGATGAGATTGTTTCAATATACAGAATTGCAAGCAAGAGAATGCAAGTTTCAAAGGATGGTAAAAAGTTCTTGTTGTTAACGTTGAGTGATAAAACTGGTGTTATAAGAGCTATTGATTGGCATAATGCGGAATTAAACGACAACAAAGTTTCCGTTGGAGACGTGGTGAAGGTGGAAGGAAAAATCGTCATTTTCGAAAATAGGCTCCAACTTAACATATCCAAAAATTCGATGTTGAGGGTATTGGATGAGTCAGAATACGATCATGAGAGATTCATAGAAACCTCTAAAAGAGATATAGAAAAGATGTATCAGGAATTAGTCGGCATAATAAAGAACATAAAAAACAAATACTTGAAATCCTTATTAGAGAGAATATTTGTTCAAGACAGAAATTTTCTCGAACTGTTTCTCAAAGCCCCAGCGGCAGTTTCAATTCACCATGTGTACAAAGGTGGTCTTTTGGAGCATACATTGGATGTCGTTGAAGTATGTTCGAAAGTAGCAGAAAAATATTCGGAGGTAATAGATTCGGATCTTCTAATAACTGGAGCTATACTACATGATATTGGAAAAGCTTATGAATACGAGATAACATCGTCGGGAATCAATGTTACTGATAAAGGTGAACTTTTAGGACATATCTCGATAGGTGTCAATATCGTGGAAGGAGTCGTGAAAGAAATAAAAGGTTTTCCAGAGGAACTTTTAATAGAAGTGAAACACATGATTCTGTCGCATCATGGAGAATTCGAATGGGGCTCTCCAGTGCTCCCAAAGACTCCTGAAGCACTGGTTCTACACATGATAGATAATTTAGATGCGAAGATCTCTCAATTTCTGAGATTAACGGAAAAAGGTGAACCCGGAGGTTGGAGCGAATACGATAGAAGACTTGGGAGAAGAATAATGATTCGGGGTGAAAGAAAATGAAAATAAGATTTGGAACTTCTGGTTGGAGAGGAATAATAGCCGAAGATTTCACAGTTGACAATTTGAAAAGACTTTCTCAAGCGATAGCAAATTATCTTAAAGATGTATCTGATAATCCCAAAATCGTCATTGGTTACGATACGAGGTTTATGACGGAGTACTTTGCCCAAATCGTGAGAAAAGTAATGAATGGTAATGAAATAGAAGTACTCATGTGTGAAAATCCAACGCCAACACCCGTTATTTCCTTTTACATCATCTCAAAGGGATTAGATGGTGGTATAAACTTAACCGCTTCTCACAATCCACCTCAGTACCTTGGATTGAAGTTCAATCCTGGTAATGGAGCACCTGCACCCATCGAGGTCACAAAAAAGATAGAGGAAATAGTTAAGGATATAGAACTGTCCGATGTAAAAGAAGCAGATGGATTAATGAGTGAGTTGTTCGAGGTTGTAAATCCATCGAAAGAATATTTTGAATATCTATCAAATAGAGTGAATTTTGAGATTATAAGATCCAAAAGATTAAAAGTGGTAGCAGATATGATGTATGGGACTGCGATTGGATATTTAAATAATTTACTTTTGGAGAACACAGAAAATCCAGTGATACTACATGATTATAGAGATCCTTATTTTGGTGGCTATAGACCGGAACCGAATGAAAGAAGAATGGGAGAGATTAGAGAAATTATCAAATCCAAGGATCTACATTGCGGTTTGGCAGTTGATGGTGATGCTGACAGATTCGGTGTTGTTGACGACAGGGGAGATTTCATACCACCAAATGAATTCATAGGATTGGTTGCTTATCATCTCTACAAAAACAAAAATCTTAAGGGACCTTCAGCACGAAGCATAGCGACATCGCATCTATTGGATGAAATAACCAACTCATTCGGATACGAAACGTTGGAAACACCGGTTGGCTTCAAATACCTTGGAGAGCTTCTATTAGAAAAAAACATCGTTGTAGGTGGAGAAGAAAGCGGCGGATTGACGATCCAATCTCATGTACCAGAGAAGGACGGTATATTGGCTTGTATGCTTGCTTTGGAAATGTTGGCATACAGTGATAAACTATTGAGTGAGCTCAGAGAAGAAATTAAAGAGAAATACGGTAGATTTTTAGATAGAAGACTCGATGTAAAACTCGAATCCACTGAAGAAAAAAATAAGTACATGCTTGAATTTGAAAAGTTACCCGAGAAGGTAAAATCAAAGAAGATGAAAGAGAGAAAAGACATTGATGGCATACAATATATATTCGAGGGTAAACATAATTGGGTTCTTGCCCGTCCTTCGGGTACTGAACCAGTAGTACGAATATACATCGAAGCTACGGATGATGAGTTTTTCAATGAAGTCGTACAAGAGGTGAAAAATCTGATATGAATAAAAAAACATCAACTGTTTCAGCCAAGAATGGAAAAAAATTAGTCATAGTGGAATCTCCTGCAAAGGCCAAGACAATACAGAAATACCTTGGTGGTTCGTATAAAGTTGTATCTTCAATGGGCCATATTCGAGATCTTCCAACGAAGAGCTTTGGAGTTAACATAGAGAAAGGATTCAAGCCTGTTTTCACTATAATAAAGGGAAAGAAAAAGCTCGTAGAAGACATAAAAAAAATGGCCAAGGGTTCTAAAGTGCTTTTAGCGTCGGATTTGGATAGAGAGGGTGAAGCAATAGCTTGGCATCTTGCTCAAATATTGAATTTAAGTATGAACGAGAACAACAGGGTGATTTTCAATGAAATAACCAGAGATGTAATCCGAAAAGCAATTGAGAATCCGAGAAAGATTGACATAAACAAAGTAAACGCTCAGCTCGCTCGAAGAATATTGGATAGGATTGTGGGGTACAAAATATCACCATTACTGTGGAAAATATTGAAATCGGGCCTAAGTGCTGGACGTGTTCAGTCGGTTGCTCTGAGGTTCATATGCGAGTTGGAGGAAGAGATCAAGAAGTTCGTTCCAAAAGAATATTGGAGAATATATGGAATAAAGAACGAAAATAGGATTTACTTATCAAAGATGAATAATAAAAAATTTGATCCTTTGAAACTCGGAATCACCCGTGAAAAGGCTGAAGAAATAATCAAAGAACTTAAGGAACGAAAATTTTTCATAAGTGATATTAAAGAAAAAATATCAAAGAAATCTCCTCCTTCTCCGTACATAACCAGTACGTTGCAACAAGATGCCGCGACTAAATTGGGATTCTCTGTGGCTAAGACGATGAAAATAGCTCAGGACTTATACGAAGGTGTTGAAACACCTGATGGGAACGTGGCTTTCATAACTTACATGAGAACAGATTCGACGAGAGTATCAGAGGAAGCAGCAAAGAAAGCAAAGGAGTTCATAAAAGAAAAATTCGGTGATGATTATACATCTAAAGGTTCAAAACGAGCTAACACCAAAAAGAATGCCAATATACAAGATGCACATGAAGCCATCAGACCAACTTACATTACTAAAACACCAGATGAAGTTAAAGACATCCTCAAAGGTGATCATTGGAGATTGTATAAACTAATATGGGAAAGATTTTTGGCATCACAGATGACACCTTCAAGATACAAGGTGAAAACTATTCAAATATCGAGTGATGATGGAAAATATATTTTTGTTGTAGAGAAAAGTGAGAGAATTTTCGAAGGTTTTGAAGCTGTTTATAGAATATCAAATGCTTCAGATACTTTCGGTTTTGAAGGTTTTGAAAAGGGTGGAGTTTTCAAATTTGATGAATTCAAGAGTGAACAGAAATTCACAGAGCCTCCTACAAGATACACCGAAGCTTCTCTCGTTAGAAAACTCGAAAAAGAAGGTATAGGGCGTCCAAGCACCTATGCAACTATAATAAACACACTGTTTGAGAGAAAATATGTGATAAGAAGAAAAAGATTCTTGGTTCCTACATTCATTGGTTTTTTGGTTAATGAGTTCCTCATCAAAAACTTTCCGAAGATAGTTGAAAGTAAGTTCACCGCTATTATGGAAGATGAACTCGATGAGGTAGAAAATGGTAAAAAGAGTTGGAAAGAAGTCTTGGAAGAATTTTATAAAGAGTTTGAGAAGGACTTTTCTGAGATATCTCAAAAAATAAGCAGTGGAAAATACGATCTGGAATTTGTAACCGATATGGAATGTGAAAATTGCAAAGTACCGATGAAATTAAAATTTGGAAGGTTCGGTAGCTATTTGAAATGTGATTCTTGTGGAAAAACACTCTCGACGAAAAACGAGGAAAACTTTTACATCGAAAAGGATATTCTACACGTTAAAGAAGCAATAGAAGCGTTTAAAGAGGAAGAACTGGATGAAAAGTGTCCAAAATGTGGAGCATCGTTGGTTGTAAGAAAGGGAAAATATGGAAAATTCATAGGTTGTTCGAGGTATCCGGCATGTGATTATACAAGACCTATAGTTGAATACGCTAGGGGTAATTGTCCAAAATGTGGTGGAAAAGTTCAAATAAAGAGATCTCAAAAGGGAAAGACATATTACATATGCGAGAACAACTTGGAGAAAAAAGAATGTGATTTCATAAGTTGGTATGAAC
>DQYP01000255.1 GCA_011043375.1 Thermotogaceae bacterium
ACGTCACATTCGTTCGGGATGACATTTCTCTTATTTTGTTATTTTGTCGTTCCAATGATATTTTTCTTGTTTTTACCGTTCCGATGACTTTTTTGTTGTTCCAATGATACTTTTCTTGTTTTCATCGTTTCGAGGATATTTCTCTTGTTTTTGTCATTCCGAGGAACGATAGTGACGAGGAATCTTATCCTAACAAGCAATAAATTTATATCAATACCCTTAGTTAACAGAATCACAGCTTTTGGAGGAGGTGAAAATATGCCAATGTATAGGTATAGATGTCCAAACTGTGAAAATGAAATAATACTTTTAAGAAGTATGTCAGATCGATCACCAGTTTTTTGTAGGGAGTGCGGAGCCGAAATGCAGAAAGTCATAAGCAACGTTGGGATCATATTCAAAGGGAGCGGTTTCTATAGTACGGATAGCAAGAACAGTGGAAAGAACGATACGAGTGCCTCCAAAAGCTCCAAAGCCAATACTTCTAAGTCCCCTTCTCATCCAGTTAACTCATCGACAAGCCATTCAAAACCATGAATTGTCATCCAAATTCAAGTAAGGAATTGCATTCAGGGAGAGATCATCGAACTCTCCCTTTTCGTATTTCATCCATGCTGCCCTTGCTATCATCGCTGCATTATCAGTGCAGTACTTTAAATCAGGTATATATAATTCAATCCGTTTCTCTTTTGCAAGCTCAAAAGCCCTCTCTCTAAGTCTCGAATTCGCCGCTACACCTCCAACCAGCGCGATTCTTTGGACCCCATATTCTTTTGCCGCTTTAAAAGTTTTGAAAAGTAGTACGTCCACAATAGCTTCCTGGAAAGAAGCAGCTATATCCTCCTTTTTTGCGTCTTTGTTATCTCTCAAGAAATATTTGATGGAAGTTTTCAAACCACTGAAACTGAAATCATAATTATCTTTGTTCATCAAAGCCCGTGGGAAATGATAAGTGTTTGGATTACCATTCCGTGCTAATTTATCTATCTCTGGCCCACCTGGATAATTCAATTCAAGTAGCCTTGCAACTTTATCAAATGCCTCACCCGCAGCGTCATCACGTGTTCTTCCGAGGATTTTCATCTTCATTCTCTCATCCATATAAATTATTTGGGTGTGTCCCCCTGATACGAGTAAAAGTACCAACGGTGGCTTTAAATCTGGATAGGAGAGAAAAACAGCAGATATATGACCAATTAAATGGTTAACTCCTATCAATGGTTTCTTCAAAGAATATGCTAAAGACTTGGCAAATGATATACCAACAAGAAGGGCCCCCACAAGTCCAGGGCCCTTAGTAACTGCTACTACATCTATATTCTTAAGATCGAGCTTGGAGATCAACAAAGCTTCTTCCAAAAGATATGGTAAAAGTTCCAAATGCTTTCTCGACGCGATCTCTGGTACAACTCCTCCATATTTTTTGTGAAAATCTATTTGTGAGGCCAGAACATTGGCCAAAATTTTGCTTTTATCTTCAACGATGGCAACAGCTGTTTCATCACATGAAGTCTCAATTGCTAACAACCTTACCATTGAACTATGCTGACTCCTTCATAATCCGCATAGGTTTTGCTCCCTTCGAAACTACATCCTCGGTTATAATTATCTTCTCCAAATTTTTCATGCTTGGTATTTCAAACATAGCATCTACCATTATCTCTTCAACTATACTCTTCAAGGCTCTTGCACCAGTACCTCTGGACATAGCTTTGCGAGCGATTGCTCTTAAAGCATCCTCAGTGAACTCCAATTCAACATCATCCAATTCGAGAAGTTTTTGATACTGTTTTATAACGGAATTCTTTGGCTCAACAAGTATTTTAACCAGAGCATTTTCATCAAGATCATCCAAAGTAGCTAATACAGGGAATCTTCCTATGAATTCTGGAATTAAGCCATATTTGATCAGATCATCGGGTGTTACTTGTGAAAGTATTTCACCAATTCTCATACTCTTTTTAGATCTAACGTCCGCTCCAAATCCCATAGTGGAATCTTGTATTCGTTGTTTCACTATCTCATCGAGCCCATCGAAGGCACCACCAGCTATAAACAATATGTTCGTCGTGTCCACTTTGATGAACTCCTGATAAGGATGTTTTCTTCCACCTTGAGGTGGAACATTGGCGATTGTACCCTCAACGATTTTCAAAAGAGCCTGTTGGACACCTTCACCAGAAACATCTCTGGTTATAGAAACGTTTGGTCCCTTTTTCGCTATCTTATCTATCTCATCGATATAAACTATTCCATACTGTGCTCTTTCAACATCAAAATTGCAAGATTGCAATAATCTGAATATAACATTTTCAACATCCTCTCCAACATATCCGGCTTCCGTCAATGGTGTGGCATCAGCTATCGCGAATGGTACATCCAAGAACTTTGCGAGCACACGTGCTATAAGTGTCTTACCACACCCTGTTGGACCTATCATCAAGATATTGGATTTCTCCAATTCAACGTCATTGAATTTTGAACCAAGAAAGACTCTTTTGTAGTGATTGTAAACGGCAACTGATATTATTTTTTTCGCTCTTTCTTGTCCTATTACGTATTTATCAAGCTCTGCTTTTATTTCAAAAGGAGTCGGCAACTTCTTTTTCGTATCACGTACCATATGATCTTCTTTCAATATATCATGGAAAAGCTCAACACATTCATTGCAGATATAAACATTTGGTCCCGCTATGAGTCTTTTAACTTGAGATGCTGGTCTTCCACAAAAAGAGCATCTTTTCTCTGGTTTCACATGATCACCTCTTCAAATTCTTTTTGGAATCTATGACCTTGTCAATGATTCCATATTCCAATGCTTCACGGGCACTCATGAAGAAATCTCTATCGGTATCCTTTTCAATCTTCTCTATTGGCTGGCCAGTATGCTCACTCAATATTTGATTAAGCATGTCTCTCATTTTCAGAATTTCTTTCGTTCGTATCTCTATATCCTTCGCTGGTCCTTCGGCACCGCCCAACGGTTGATGTAACATAACCCTTGAATGTGGCAGGGCGTAGCGCTTCCCCTTTGCTCCACCTGCCAATAGAACTGCCGCCATAGACGCCGCTTGACCAACACAGATAGTCGCCACATCACAGTTTATATATTGCATGGTGTCGTATATCGCTAAACCCGCTGTCACAATTCCACCGGGACTGTTGATGTATAAACTTATATCTTTATCAGGATCTTGGGCTTCAAGAAAGAGTAATTGAGCCACTACAAGATTTGAAATGTGATCATCTATTGGGCTACCTATGAAAATTATTCTATCTTTCAAAAGTCGTGAATAAATATCATAAGCTCGTTCGTAACGACCAGTGGTTTCAATAACTATTGGGACGTATTGATTCTTCAAATCATCCATTTGTTATTCCTCCCCGTCGTTTTGGTTGCCTTAACCGTTGGATTCACTATTTTCATCGGGACTCTCTCCATTCTTTCGATTCTCATCCTCTACTTTCGGTTCAATTTCAACGATTTCCGCATTTTCAACCAGGAACTCTCCCACTTTCGATTCCAAAAGATCCTCGTGTATGTCATCGAAAAGTCTCTCGTCTTTCTTTATCATCACCTTGGCCCTTTCAAACGAAACATTCCAAGCCTGTGCAAGCTCTTTCAAAGCTTCATCTATCTCAGATTCTTCGACTTTTATGTTTTCCTTCTCTGCTATCTTAGCCACTGAATAGGTAGTCTTGAACAAATTGAGATACGAATTTCTTACTTCTTCTTTCAACTTTTCATCGTCATTATCAAATTTTCGTAATTGTTCATTGTATTCACCTGACTCTTTCATCTTCTCTATGGCCATTTCAACCAATCTATCCATGGTTTTCTCCGAGATCTCCAATTCCGATTCAAGTGCAAGTTTATCGAGTGCTTGCTCGATCAAAAACTCCTTTTTGTAATATTCATAGAGCTTTTCGCCTTCTTCTCTAATCGAATTTCTGAGCTCTTCGAGAGTTTTAAATTCTTTACTCACTGTTCTCACAAATTCATCGTTTAGATCCGGGAGTATCCTCTTATATATCTCCTCTATCTGAACATAGTAGGTGAATTTCTTTGTTTTACCCTCATCTTCGAAAGTCCTTTCAAAAACTATTTCTTTACCTTTCTCACCACCTATAATTTCCTTCACAATTGGTCTAAGATCATCATCCCTAACAACTATGTCAAGTGTTTGGCTCTTATAAATTTCTTTTCCATCTTCATTTAACACTCTATAATTCAATTTTACAAAGTCCCCAAGTTCAATTTTTCCATCTTTTGGCTCCAAAATCACATTTTTCTCTCGTAACTCGTTTAGCCTGCTTTCCACATACTTTTCAAAATTTTCCTCTTCGGATTTTGGTATTTCAAGCTTGAGATTTTTGTAGTCCGGTAGCTTTACCTCGGGCTTATAATGTACTTCAAATTCTATTTCCAATTTCCCGTTATCAAATTTGTAATCCTGAACGAATGGATTGAGCAAAAGATCATCGCCCTTCTCTCTAACGATCTCCTTGGCAACTTTATCTATGAATTTTTCGGCGACTGAATATCTTATGTAATCTTCACCTAAGCGCATTCTCAAAATATTTTCTGGAACTTTACCCTTCCTAAATCCCGGTATATCGGCTTTCTGTTTTAGAGCTTGAATAACTCTTTTTTCCTCTTCTTTGACCTCATTCTCATTGAAAAAGTACTTTACTATTTCTACGTTTCTTTCTTTGCTGATGAGATTCAACTCCATCATAGTTCCTCCCGTATCAAAGATTTATGTTAACTAAACAAATTATATCAAAAAGAAATTCATATCACTTTTCAATGTTTTTACAATCCTTTTGCCAGAAAACCCGTTTCCAGGATTTTCGAAATCACTGACAGAAATAAATGATCATTTTTTACCAGCATTCCGTATTTTTTATCATACTAATTTGACATTTGGATTTAAAAAGTATAAAATATGTTTTAGTTAGAAAAATTTACTAATTATTAAAAGGTTGTGGCTCCAATGACTTATAAAAACGAACAAAGCAATATTTCAAAAGTTATAAAAACTGTGAGAAACAACAAAAGAATTTCACGAGCTGAGATATCGAGGATAACCAGATTGAGCAAACCTACGGTTTCTTCAATCATACGGAGACTTATCAACGCCAATGTGATCGTAGAGGTTGGAAAACATAGAAATAAAAAAATAGGTAAGAATCCTGTGTTATTGACCTTTAACCCTTTCTACAAATTAGTCCTGTCCCTGGACATCGGGGGCACCAATTTCAGAATAGCATTATTGGATTTAGATGGTAATATATTGGACAAAAAAATTTATTCTTCTTCAAGTATAAAAGATGAGACGACCTTTTTGAACATGATCAAAAAAGCTGTGACGGAAATTTTGAATGAATCGAGCGTTGAGTTTGAAGACATTCTTGGGATTGGAATTGGAATACCAGGTACAGTTGATGCTCGGGGGGTAGTTAGATACATTCCTGCTTTCAATATAAGCGATTTTGATTTGAAGACCGAACTCAAGAAATTTCTGGAAATTGAGGAACTCATCATAGAAAACGATGTCACTCTTCAAACGGTAGGTGAGATGTGGAAAGGTGCCGCTAAGGGTTCTAAAAATGTCTTTTGTATTTCTATAGGTACGGGAATTGGTGGTGGGTTCGTGATAAATGGAAACATATATTCAGGTAGCCATGGAATGGCTGGAGAAATTGGTTATTCGGTAACGGATTATTCAGTGGATAAAAATAGGGAGATAAAAGATTTTGGCGCTCTTGAGATTTGGGCTTCTGGGAATACATTCGAAAAATTGAGTAAAAAGTTAAAAACCTCTGTTAAGGAAATTTTTCAAAGATATCGAGAAAATGATGAAAAGATTAAGGAAATGGTCAATGACGCGATGGAGCATGTGGGCGCAGCTATTGCCAATGTTATAAGTCTTATAGATCCTGAAATGGTTATATTTGCAGGTGGAATAGGTACCAATCAATTCGAAACAATCATCGATACTATATTGAGAGTCATAAAAAAATTTGTTCCAAAGGAAATCGTAAGTGAAATAGATTTTAAAAAGGCCGTTCTTGGAGATGATGGAGTTCTAATTGGTGGATGCTATGAAGTTCAGAGAAACTTTCTGCTGAAAGATTTAGATAACCTAAAAACTAAACTTTGATTCCGAGAATCGAAAAGTTTCACAAAGGAGGTGAAAAAACATCCGATTATTTTAGATCATAGAACCACTTGATTGAATGTTGGCAAGAAATCACAAATTCCAAGGGGGGATTAACAATGAGAAAGTTGTTCTTGTTAACAGTATTTCTGGGATTGGTGGTATTTTCATTTGCAGTAGTTGAGTTAAATACCATACTTGGCCCCAGTGATTTAGATTACTATATCAAAAAGAATCAAGAATTTTATGACAAATATGGTATCAGGGTGAATATAACAGTGGTGCCATACGGAAGAGATCAAAATGCCAAATTGATCGCTTCGATGCTTGCTGGTGGCTCACAATATGATGTTTTCGTAATTGACTGTGTTGAAGTTCCGAAATACGTTGAGGCCGGCTGGGTACTTCCCATTGATGAATGGTTGACAGAAGATCTGAAAAAGGATGCCATTCCATTTGCACTGGATGGTATGGCTTACAAAGGCAAATGGTATGGTTTACCATTCATTTCAGAATGGAAATCATTTGTCTACAACAGAGAAATAATCAAAAAAGTCGGCTATGATGAATTCCCGAAAACTTGGGATGGTGTGGTCGAACTTGCTAAAAAACTTCAAGATGCTGGATTGGTAAAATATGCAAGTGCCTGGTCTTGGGCTCAAAAGGAAAGCTTAATTTGTGATTTTGTCGCCATTTTGTCCAGCTTCGGAGGTAAATTCTTCGACGAAAATCTGGATCCAGTTTTCAATAACGAAAAAGGAGTTCAAGCGGTTCAATTCATGATCGATATGATTCACAAATACAAGATAGTTAATCCAGCATCTCTGGGATGGACGGAAACCGAAGTGGACAAGGCGATGTACAACAACGATATAGCATTCGGTATGAAATGGGGGCTCCCACTCGTGGATTTGGATAATCCCGAACTTTCAAAAGGTGTGGGACAATGGGAGATAGGCCTAATGCCATCTGTGGATGGAGAACACCCTTACACCGTTTCAGGTCCAATGGGATGGGCAATATCCTATGGCACCAAACATCCAAAAGAAGCATTCGAATACATCAAATTCTTAGCGGGGCCTGAAGGGGCACTCGATGCGGCGTTACAAGCCGGATTAGTACCCGGTTGGAAATCGGTATGGGAAAATCCAGAATATCTAAAAACCGTTAGAGGTTTAGATATGATGTATAAACAAGCCATGTATGTTGTTCACAGACCAAGAGTGCCGTGGTATCTGGAATTTTCAAGTGTTCTTCAAGAAGAACTCCATAAGGCTTTAACACTCAAAAAGTCACCGAAAGAAGCCTTGGATGATGCCGCAAAGGCTGCTATAAAGTTAAGAGAAGAATATAAGTAATTGAAATCTTGGTAGGAGGCCTTGTTCATTCAAGGCCTCCTATGTTTTAAAGGGGGAAACATTTGTGGAACGAAGGAAACGGACCCTGGGGTATTTGATCATTTTACCTGCGATTTTGATCATCGTTTTTGTCCTTTTATTTCCACTTTTATACGCATTGTATCTCAGCTTTTTCAAAGTTACGCTCGGTAGGCAAATTAAACTCGATTTCGTTGGTATCAAAAACTTCATAGATATTTTTAGTGACTCGGATTGGTGGAAATCCTTCTTAAATACCATCTACTTTGTTTTATCTGACATATTAGTTGGAATTCCTCTCGGGTTCATCAGTGCGTTACTGCTCAATAAAAAGATAAGATTGAAAGCTCTTGTGTTGTCCATAGTGTTGTTGCCATATATCTTACCTCCGATAGTTCATGCGTTAATCTGGAAATGGGCATTCAATTCGGACTATGGATTTATAAATATGACCTTGATGAGTCTTGGAATAATAAAGAATAACGTGTACTGGTTGACAAATCCCAATCTCGCTCTTCCAGCACTCATAGTGGCGAATTTGTGGCAAGGAACAGCTTTTGCAACGATAGTATATCTTGGTGGGATGAAATCTATACCCTCAGAACTTTATGAAGCATCTCAAATAGATGGCGCATCAAATTGGCAACAGATAAGGTTCATAACCATTCCCATGTTACGTCCCTTCACCAATCTCTTACTTGTCATGAAAACCATAATGACTTTCAAAATATTTGAACTCGTTTATGCAGTTACAGGTGGTGGACCAGCGGGAACCACAAAAGTCGTTTCCTATTCAATCTATAAAAGTGCTTTTGAGGCTTTCAAATTTGGTAAAGCATCGGCCATGTCATATACTCTTTTGGGAATCGTCGCTGTTATAGTGCTATTTTATCAAAAGCTTTTTAAAACTGAAAACGAAATATTGTGAAACATAGGGGGTATTGAATTTGAGAAGAACTATTTGGATCGTGTTTTTAATAATTTTGGTTTTGATTTCAGGGATACCGATATATTGGACGTTTGTTACGAGCATTTCAGAGGATAAAGATTTGGTGGAAACATCCTCCAGATGGTTTCCTCCAAGTCCCACGTTTTCCAACTACAAAGAAATATTCTCTGCATCGAAGCAATTCTACAGTGTTGGATATGAGTTCAAAATCACGCTTTTGAACAGCAGTTTGGTTTCTCTGACTGTAACCGTGTTGTGTTTAACAATAGCGAGTTTAGCAGCATACTCGATCGAAAGATTAAAAGTTCCTTTGAGGAAGGCTATCAGTTTTTCTGTTGTTTTGACTCAGATGTTACCCCCTGTGATACTCGTTATACCGATATATCTTCTATTTGGAAGACTTGGATTGCTGAACAGAAAATTATCGTTGATAATAATATATACAGCTTTGAATCTACCTTTTTCCATATGGATATTGAGTTCTTATTTCAGGCGATTGCCAGTATCTGTAGAAGAAGCGGCAATAATTGATGGCTGCGGATATTTAGAAACACTCTGGAGAATTGTCGTTCCACTTTCAAAACCTGCTTTTTTTACAGCGGGGATATTCGTCTTCTTAGCCGCATGGAATGAGTTTCTGATATCTCTCGTTCTAACCACAGATCTAACTGCCAAAACTCTTCCAGTAGCTATCGCTGAATTTATGGGAAGGTACTATACAGATTATCCATTGATGTGCACGGCGGGTATTATTTCAATGACACCCCCGATAATCTTTGCGAGTATTTTCCAAAGATATCTCGTTGAAGGTTTGGCACAAGGAGCAGTGAAAGAGTAAAATAGATTCTGTAAATTATTAAAAGGAGGGTCAAACATGCCTGCAGTGAAGATCAGTATAATAGGTGCTGGAAGTGCGGCGTTTTCTTTAAGACTTGTTGGTGATTTATGCAGAACCAAAAATCTTGAAGGAAGCTTAATATCATTAATGGATATCGATGGGAACAGATTGAATGCTATTTATAACCTTGCTACAAAGTATGTAAATGAACTTGGAGGAAATGTCAAATTTGAAAAAACAACTAATTTGGAGGAATCAATAAAAGATTCAGATTTTGTTATAAACACCGCCTTGGTTGGCGGTCACAAATGGATGGAAGAAAATAGAAAAGCCGGTGAAAAGCATGGATATTACAGGGGGATTGATACACAAGAATTCAATATGGTCTCCGATTACAACACTTTCACCAACTACTATCAATTGAAGTTTTTTCTCGATGTTGCCAAATTGATAGAAAAAATCGCACCCAATGCATGGCTTCTTCAAACTGCTAATCCTGTATTTGAGGGTACCACACTCATTGCTAGAGAAACAGGAATAAAAGTAGCAGGATTTTGCCATGGGCACCATGGTGTTTTTCAAGTTATTGAAGCACTTGGAATTGATCCCAAAGATGTGGATTGGCAAGTGGCTGGTTTCAACCATGCGATATGGTTGAACAGGTTCATGTACAAAGATGAAAATGCATATCCGTTGCTTGAAAAATGGATAGAAGAAAATTCTTCAAGTTGGAAGCCAACTGATCCATTTGATGATCAATTGAGCCCTGCTGCAATAGATATGTACAGATTTTACGGTATGCTTCCAGTCGGAGATACAGTGAGAAATGGAAGCTGGAAGTATCATTACAACCTGGAAACCAAGAAAAAATGGTTTGGAGAACCTTGGGGAGGTGCTGACTCAGAACTTGGATGGGCATGGTACAACGAGAGATTGAAAATAATAACGAGTATCATAGCGGATATAGCATCGGATCCGAATTTAAAGATACTGTCTCGGGAAACTTACGAGAAACTTTTCGAGAAATATAATCTACCAAAGGAAATGTTATCAGAAGCTTCCAACATAATTGATCCTGAAAAAATGAGTGGTGAACAACACATTCCATTTATAAACGCTATTGTTAATGATGAAAAACAAAGGCTGGTACTGAATATAATGAACAGAGGTGAAATAATCAAGGAGATACCAGAGAATGTTGTTGTTGAAGTACCAGTAACAGTTGATAAAAGTGGGATACATCCAGAAAAAATCGATCCACCGCTATCAAAAAGAGTAGTTAAATTCTATTTGTATCCAAGAATGGTGAGAATGGAAATGGCACTCGAGGCATTTTTAACAGGCGATAGAAAGATCTTAGAAGAGGTTCTTGTTAGAGATCCAAGAACAAAATCTTTCGAACAGGTGGAAGCTGTGATAGATGAAATTTTTAGTTTGTCTTTCAACGAAGAAATGAAAAAACATTACAATCAGTAATTGATTTAAGTTGGTGATAAATATGGATGAGAGAATAATAAACCACATAAAAAATATACTTCCCATCCCAAAAATTGAAGATCACAGGAATGTACTCTGTGTTCTTCCACATCCAGATGATGGCGAAATAGGTGCTGGGGGAACCATCGCAAAATTGAAATCTTTGGGAGCTACCGTTACATACATAATGGTCACCGACGGAAGTGCTGGCATACGTGATAAAAGTAGGGAAGAAACCGCAGAAATAAGAAAAAAAGAGCAAGAGAAAGCTGCGGAAATACTTGGAGTGGACAAAATCATTTGGCTGAACTACCCCGATGGCGGTGATTACAGAATCGAAGATTTAAAGGCTGATTTGAAGAAACATGTGGATACCATAGATCCGGATATAGTGATAACAGTCGATCCATTTTTGCCATATGAAGCCCATCCGGATCATAAAAACTGTGGCTTAGCGGTTGCTCATGTTATGATGTTCCATTCCATGCTCGTCCCAATAGCCCTCTTTTTCACTGCTTATCCGAATCAATACGTATGTGTTGATAAATATTGGCAAAAAAAGTTCGAAGCAATAATGGCTCATAAAAGCCAGATCAGTGAAGAAATACTCGATCTTTACAGAGGATATTTTGAATTGAAGGCAAGCGTAAATGGTGAAAAAATTGGTTGTAAATATGCCGAAGCTTTCAAAGTCATGTCTCCCATTATGTTTCATGCTTTTGAAGAGGCGTTGTGGGTATAATTTTGGAATGTAACAAGGGGGTATGAGGAATGTCGCGCAAACTTTTTCCAGTATTATTGATTTTATTCTTATTTTCAATGGCGTTCTCGCGTACCGTTGTAACCTTCATGACTCAATGGACAGGGCCCGAATATCAAGTAATAGCTTCAATGGCTGAAAAATTCAATTCCATTCAAGATGAATATGAAGTCAAAATCTTGAGTGTGAGTAATATAGCTGAAAAATTTTTGACTTCTCTTGCAGCTGGAAATCCCCCGGATATACTTCATGCAAATGATCAATATGTTGCGCCATTGGTAGCGATGGGAGCAATTGAACCCATAAATGATATAGAAAAATACGGCGTGAACTTGGATGAATATCGAAAAGAAGCTTTAGAGGCTATTAAGTACAAAGGAGACTTGTATGGTGTTCCTATCAAACTGGATATATTCGGAATTTTCTGGAACAAAGATCTTTTTAAAAAAGCTGGATTGGATCCTGATAATCCCCCTACTTCCTTGAATGAGCTAATGGAGTACGCAAAAAAGTTAACGGAATATGATCAGAACGGTGATATAAAAACCTTAGGTTTTGATCCGGGTTACAATGATAAATGGACCTGGCCTCATGTATGGCCTTATTATTTTGGAGGAAGTTTGATAGATAAAGATGGCAAAATAACCGCAAATGCACCCGAATGTGTGGAAGCATACAAATGGTTCCAGAAATTATCTGAGCTCTATGGCACAAAGGACATGTTGGAAAAATTTGTGGGAGGATATGGTCCTTATTGGTCAGCGAGTAATCAGTTCGTTAGTGAACGTGTTGTAATCACCTTCAGTGGTGATTGGCTGGCAAAGATAATAGATCTTTATAATCCAGAAATGAACTGGGGCTTTGCACCTTTTCCAAGTAAAGATGAAAAGCCAAGAGCATACACAGAGATAGATATAGCGGTAATTCCTAAGGGAGCTAAACATGTTGATGGTGCTAAGAAATTCTTGGCTTTTGTCTCAAAACCAGAGAATACTTTGAAATTCCTAGTACCAGTGTCAGTTTTAAAGGAAGATTATGTGAACAAATACCGAGATGCCATGATATCATTCCCACATAGAGATCTATTCCAAAAAATCGCCGGAGGGGTTAGATTATTTTTCGCGCCAGCCACCCCTGTTTGGCAAGAGTACTTGACACATTTAACTACAGCATTTTTGGATGTTCTATTTCTCAGAACAACTCCGATAGATGCCTTAAACGATGTTCAAAAGAAAGTATCCAAGGCTCTAAAAATGATGAGTATGTGAATTCTCAACTTATAGTGAGAAAACCTCCAAAGAGGAGGTAATTTTTGTGTTGAAAAAAAGTAGAAAAAGAGAGATAATCTGGGGAATAATTTTTGTCTCACCATGGTTGTTGGGACTCATGATATTCTATGTTTATCCTATGATCTCATCTTTTTACTACAGTTTCACTAAATATACGGTTATCAGTGGTCCAAAATGGATAGGAACCTTCAATTATGAGTGGTTGATCTCAGACGATATTTTCTGGAAAGCAGTCGCTAATACTTTCTATTTTATGATGATTGGTGTGCCAATTACACAATTGATAGCACTCGTTATAGCATATATGTTCAACTATCTCAAGGAGATGAAATCAATAAGTTTTTTAAAAGTCTTTTATTTGTTTCCAATCTTAATCCCAGGTGCTATCTTAGCGATTGTATGGAACCTCATTTTAAATAGTCAATATGGCATACTGAACTCTTTCTTGAGAGTATTGAAAATAAATGCACCTAATTGGTTAGAAAGTGTGCAGTGGTCAAAACCAGCCATAGTTCTTGTCGGGGTATGGTATATTGGAACAAGCATGATAATATACACAGCCGCATTGAACGATATACCAGTTGAATTGTATGAAGCAGCCAATCTCGACGGTGCAAAATGGTGGACAAAACTTTGGAAAATAACTGTTCCAATGATTTCACCTGCGGTGTTGTTCAATGTAATTACAGGTATGATTTCAATCATTCAGCTTTTCGACCTTCCATATATATTGACAAGCGGTGGGCCATCTTATTCGAGTTATACTTGGGCAATGTTCATATACGACAACGCCTTCAAATATATGAAAATGGGTTACGCATCTGCCGCCGCTTGGTTGCTATTCTTAGTAACATTGGGATTGACACTAATGATATTCACTTTAAGCAGAAATAAAATCTACTATGGTGGTGAAGGTTAAAGTGAAACTATTGACGAAAAAATTCTTAACAGTGACTATTTTGGTGTTATTGGCTTTGATCTTCGCCTTCCCTTTTTATTGGATGGTGGTAACGTCCCTACAGCCGTTAAAAGATTTTATGAGGTTTCCACCTGTTCTCTTCCCAAAACACTTCGTCCCAGAAAATTACATAAAAGCAGTTAAATACATTCCTTTCTTTAAATACTTTATGAATTCAGTACGAATATCGATCATGGTTACCATAGGTGCAACGGTTACTTCTTCATTTGTAGCATATGGTTTTTCAAAAATAAAATGGCCTGGAAGGGATATTCTTTTCATGATCACGTTGGCAACTTTGATGATACCCTTTGTTGTCCTTATGATCCCATTGTATATAGAGTTCAAAAGTTTTGGGTGGTTAGGTAGTTTCAAACCATTGTGGATTCCTGCATGGTTTGGAAGTGCTTGGAGTATATTTTTCCTAAGACAATTTTACTTGACCATTCCATCAGAATTAACTGATTCTGCCAAAGTTGATGGAGCCTCACATTTACACATTTGGTTTAGGATCATTCTACCTCTGGCCAAACCAGCTTTGTCAGTAGTCGCATTGTTCAATTTCATATGGACATGGCAAGATTTCCTCAGACCACTCATATTTTTAAACGATGAAAATATGTACACGATAACATTAGGGCTGGCATCATTTCAACAGCGTCATGGAGGAGTTGAATGGAATCTCATGATGGCAGCTGCTACATTGGCAACCATTCCAATTTTAATTCTTTTCATATTCATGAATAAATATTTGATCGAAGGTATTCATATAACTTCAGGATTAAAAGGATAAATACGGAATTTTGCCGTTAAAATTCAGATCAAATTGGATGTTATAATATATTGGATAATCAAATATGCGAGGAGTCGATTTAGTGCATAATACAAACC